>CAZEQA010000001.1:0-31806 GCA_964514265.1 uncultured Planctomycetia bacterium
TCGCCTTTGGGTATTATTTTTTAGATAAAAGGCTCCTTTACTGCAAAAAGATTGCCAATGAGAAAAACATAGGTTTTATAAATGCAATTCATCCGCAAGCTATTCTTTCTGCTGACGCCGAAATAGGCAGAGGCGTCTATATTGGGCCGGGGGTGATTATAAATCCAGGAGCAAAAATTGGAGATAATTCTATAATATGGTCTGGCGCAATAATAGAGCATGATAATGTCATAGGAAAAAATGTCTTTATTACTCCCGGGGTCAAAACAGCCGGCTATGCAGAAATAGGCGATAATTCCTTTATTGGAATGGGAACAAATATTGCCAAGGCAAAAATAGGAAAAAATGTCACAGTGGGGGCAGCGAGCCTTGTTCTCGATGATGTAAAATCTAATAAATTTGTTTTTGGAATTCCGGCCAAGATAATTAAGACAAAGAAAAAAGAGACCTATGTATAAAAAGTATATTCTTGCTTGCGAAAGTGGCTGGCGCGGGATAAGAGAGTTGTCCATCGATTTAGCCGGTAAAGATATACCTTCAACTGTTTTGATCGAAGGATTAATTGAGAAAGAGACAAGGGAGATGATAACAAGACATAAGGGGATAAGAAACCTGTTTATCCCGGCAAAAATCTTTACACCATTTCTGTTTGTTTATGTTTTTATCTCTTCTATTGTATTTAGCCGCAGAGGTCTGTCAATCTTTCTCAGCAAAGAAAAGACTTATAATAGAGTAACCCTATTTAAAAAGATATTTCCCCATATTGAATTGGCCAAGGTTTATGATAGAAAATGAAGATTGCCATAATATTTGGTAAGGAACGCCCGGATACAATGGGAATCTATTTTGAGCGGACACTGAAGGTTTTGGGTCACGAAGTTAAACATTTTTGGCCAAAGGATATAGATAGCATTAGGCCCGAATACGATTTTTATTTTCGCGTGGACGATGGACACTATGATTACCTTATACCTAAAAACCTATGGCCGAGAGTCTATTTTGTTTCCGATGTCCATTTAGAAAAACCATTCAAGAAGATAAAAAGGCATATATTAGGCGGTGCATATGACCTTGTGTTTTGTCCGATGCGCAAGGAAATAGAGATTCTTAAAAAGAAGTCTCCAGTAGAAATAATCTGGATGAATGTGGGTTACGATCCTCAGATTCATAAAAGATTAGATGTTGCCAGGAGTTATGATATAGGTTTCGTAGGAAACGATGGGGGCATCCCCAGAAAATTTTACCTTCAGGAGATAAGGGAAAGATACCCAAATAGTTTTATTGGAAATGCCAATTACAGAGAGATGAGCCGTATCTATAGTTCTTCAAAACTCGGCTTTAGCTTTGCTATTCGTGGCGAGTGTTTTACCATGAGAAATTACGAAATAATGGCCTGCGGGGCAATGCTTTTGATGAAGCGGTTAAGGGATGATAGTGCCAAAAGGCTCGGCTTTATTGACCGAAAACACCTTGTGATATTTAATGGGCCGGAAAATTTGTTCAAACTGATTGATTATTATTTGAAAAATAAAGAAGAGAGAGAAAAAATAGCAGAGAACGGCTATCGCCTTACTGTCGAGAAACATTCTTATACACACAGGCTAAGAGAAATGGTGGATATTATCAAAGGTAAATTTAAACTGAAAGATTAAAGAAGATAGAATAGATGAAGCAGGCCTTAAAAGACCCTATATTAATATTACTTTTGGCTATAGGGGCATTTCTTGTTTTTACCCATTTAGCCAATATCTATCTCTGGCAGGATGAGGCAGAAACAGCTTTTATTTCCAAGAACCTCTTAAAGTTTGGTTTGCCTTTGGCGTCTGATGGGATAAATCAGCCGCAGACTATGGAGATTTATGAACACTCCAGCCCAACTAACTGGCAGAGTCGTCCTTACAGGTATGCGCCGTGGCTGCCCTTCTATATTACAGCGGCAAGTTTTAAGGTCTTTGGTATGAATACATTCGCGGCGCGCCTGCCATTTGCAATAATCGGTTTCTTTTCATTTATCCTTGTTTGGTTTCTGGCCCAAGAAATATTTAATGACAGGAGGGTGTCAATTCTTGCTGTTTTATTTACTGTTATGTCTATTCCCTACATATTGCATCTCAGACAGTGTCACTGGTTTGCGCTGGCGGCCTTTTTAAGTCTGTGGTTATTGCTCGCTTATATCCATATAGTAGATGGCAGGCAACATTCAAAATTAGAGCTTACCATAGCGGCCGTATTGCTTTTTCATTCAAATCACGGCATCTTTATCCCACTGTTTTTAGGAATTGCCCTGCACTACCTTATATTCGGCAGGCGAAAACTCAAGATAACTTCCTTAATATTACCTGCGTCTTTAATTGCTATACTCTGTTTGCCTTTTTTGTACTTTTTGGCTGGCGCTGAGTTTACAGCAAAGTTTGATCCATTACATCTGCGCCATCAGATTGAATTTTATTTTAGAATGATTAATAAGTGGGTATTTCCCTGGGCTGCCTTTCTAGGCATCTGGTTTTTTGCCTGTATGCGTAGTAGGCGTTTTAAGTGGTTTCTTAAACACCTTCCCACGAATACCTACCTGTTATTGTTTGTGATTTTTAGCACCATTGTCTTTTTGATACTGCCGAAGGTAAGGTCGTTTAGATATATCAACCATCTTATTCCGCTTCTGTTTATACTTCAGGCCAGGATTGTTGTCGGATGGATGAAATATTCTAACCCGCTTGCCGTAATTGGTATAGCTATACTCTTATTTACGAATATATTTACAATGGGCGCACCTTTTCGCAAGCCTTTGCAGTCACTTATGGTAGAGTATATTGGTGAGATAACCCATGATTATGATGGCCCGGTTGAGGGAATAGTCGAATATTTAAGGGCCCGGGCCAAGCCCGGTGATACTGTCAAGATAAATTACGGAGATTTACCGTTAATGTTTTATACAGAGCTTAAGGTGGATAACCGCGCCTTTATGGAACATGAAACTTTCCCTGAATGGATTGTTTACCGGGCAGATTGGGTTAGTCCCTTCTTCTTTGAAACAGCATATGGAAGGAAAGTACTCGCCGAATACGAAAGAATTGTTCTGGATTATCCTGATATCAGATGGCATAACAGGCCTGATCCCAGCGAACATAAATTTAGAACTATTACCCAGGCACCAAAATTGGAGATTTATAAAAGAAAAAATGAAAAAGCTAAAAAAGTTTTTTAGACAGACAGGCAGGCGTTGGAGCTGGCTTTTGTATAGAAGAAGAAGGATTCTTAAGCAACGCATCAACGATTTTCTTAAAGAAGATGTAAAATTACATATCGGATGCGGAGATAAAAAGTTGCCAGGATATGTGAACATAGATATTATTCCAACAGAGGCCTCTGATGTGGTAATGGATGCATCAAAAGAATTACACCTTATTCCTTCCGATATCGCCTCAGAGATTAGGCTGGAAAGCGCTTTTGAGCATTTTTATCGCTATGACCAACCTGCAATCTTGCAGCACTTCCATAGAATTTTAAAAAAACGAGCAAGCCTGGTTATTATGTGGCTTCCGGACTTTGACGTAATAATTGATGCCTACCTCAAAAAGGAAGCAGGTATTGTAGGGAGCCAATTTGATTTATTCAACGTTTACAGGTACACCCACGGAGATCCCATCCCTAAGAATTCCCCGCATCAATTGCACAAAGATATTTTTACCAAAGATACTATAAGGTCTTTATTAGAAAATTATGGGTTTTATATTAAAAAATTAGAAAATGAAATTTTTCCCGGAGCAAAGTTAGCCACAGGTATTAATATTATTGCTATTAAGAAATGAAGACTGATATTATCATTCCCGTTTGGAATCAATTAAAGTTTTCAAGAGATTGCATAGAAAGTGTAGCCAAGAATACTTTATCTCCGCATAGCCTGATTGTTATTGATAACGGAAGCGATATCCAGACTAAAAGGTATCTTGAGAGTTTAAAAGAAGACAGGAACTTAGATATAATTTTAATTAGAAATGAGCAAAATCTCGGGTTTGTTAAAGCCGCTAATCAAGGGATAGAAAAATCTAGCGCTGGTTATATCTGCCTTTTAAATAATGATACTCGGGTGACTTCAGGTTGGTTGACGGAGATGGTCAAGGTAGCAGAGAAAAGAGAAGATATTGGTATAGTTAATTCTAATAGCAATACCTTGGCCTGGAAGCCGAAGAGGGGTGAGTCTTTGGAAACAGTTGCCAAAGGATTAAGGCCTTATACAGGAGAATATTCTGAGTTGGCTTGGGCTAGCGGATTTTGCATGCTGATTAAACGCAAGGTGATTCAAGAAGTGGGGCTTTTTGATGAAATATATGGAATGGGGACTTTCGAGGATGCCGACTTTAGCAAAAGAGCCCAGCAGCTTGGCTACTTTTGCGTTTGCGCAACCGCGGCATATGTCTATCATCGCGAAAAACGCTCATTTATAAAATTTAAGGAATTTGACCAAGACTTTGAGCGCAATAGACAAATCTTTCACGCTAAATGGGGCAGACCGCAGCGTATCCTTTATGTCTTAACTAAACACAACCCCGCATACGCAGAGAGAATAGCCGAGGAATCTCTAAAGTTGGCCCGCCAGGGAAATTACATCTGGGTTTTTTTATCCAGCAGGATAGACTTTCCTATTCCTTATAAAGAAAAGGCCTTAAAAGATAAAAACAGGCAAAAAAATAATCGGCATTCTAACATCGGTATTTATAGTTTACCCAGATTTTTCTCTAATTTGGTCATTTTTTGGCGGCTGGTAAAGCGCAAAAAGAAGTTTGAGAAGGTTTATGTGGATGACGCAAATTATGCCAGAACTCTGAACTATCTTAAGCCTTTTCACAAAGCAGAGGTAGTCCTGATCCATGCCTGTAAGCACTGAAGAAAGAATTAAAAGGTTAAACGGATTCACCGGTAAGCTTAAACGTAATTGGAGCAGCAGGATTGCCCGGTTTATTGTTGGAAAAACGGTGTTAGAGATAGGTTGTGGATATGGGACATTGGTAACCTTTTTAAAAAAAAGAAATTACGATGTCGTGGGAATTGATAAAGACCCCCAAACGCTAAAAGTGGCAAACAGAATCTATGGCGATATAAATGTCAAGGTTGCTGACGTGTACGAGTTGCCGTTTTCTCAAGGAGAGTTTGATACAGTAATTTTACAGGAGTCCGCACATCATCTTGATTTCGACAGAGCACTCAGGGAAATAGACAGGGTATGCAATAAAGAGATTATCATCTTTGATCCCAATCCTAATTTTATACTTAAACTTGGCAGAAAGATAATTGGGCACCTCGACCCCGAAGCAAAAATTGAGGATATCAAAAGAACGCTTGAATCTGCCGAGTATAAAATAAGGCACATTGAATTTAGCGATGTCTTTACCTTGCCCTTGACAGGAGGATTAGTAGGGCCCCGTTGGTTTCCGGAGATAGGATGGCTCCAGGATTTAATGCTCAAATTCGATAGTGCCCTTAATCTGCTCTTAAGGCGGTTGTCATTGCAGAAATTGTTCTGCTGGCGTTACTTAATTATAGCCACAAAAAATAGCAATAGCCGATGATATATATCATTTTACCTATTTATAACGAGGCCGATGTAATCGGTAAGCTCTTGGAAAAAATAGATAATGAAATGAAAAAGAATTCCTATGAATACAAAATTATAGCTATCAACGATGGTAGCACCGATAATACTATAAATGTTATAAGATTATATCAAAAGACTATTCCTCTTGATTTAGTGGACTTTAAGGAAAATCGAGGCGTGGGTGAAGTTTTCAGGCGTGGTTTTGAGCATATACTTAAAAAAGCGCAAGACAACGATATAGTTGTTACTATGGATGCCGACAATACCCACGAGCCCCGGTTAATAAAAATGATGCAGGCCAGACTCAATGAAGGTTATGATGTTGTTATTGCTTCCTGCTTTGCAACCGGGGGCATGTATGTAGGCGTTCCTTTCTTCCGCTACCTCATGACTATAGCCTGCAACCGCCTTTATCAAACCCTATTTCCTATTAGGGGTATTAGAGAGTATACCGGGTTCTATCGAGCCTATAACGCAGGTGCATTAAAGAAGGCCTTTTTAAGATTCGGTTCGACTTTAATCGAGACAGATGGCTTTGCAGTCATGGCTGAATTTTTGATTAAATTACGCAGAATTCCAGTTATGATTACCGAAGTACCTTTAATTTTGCGATATGACCAAAAAGGAGAAAAGAGCAAACTCAAGGTTTTTCCCACAATTAAAGAACATTTAAAAGTAATTTTCAAAAATTTGCTATGAAAGATAAAATTCCTTTATCCGTGGTAATTATTACCAAAAATGAGCAAGCTAATATTAGGGATTGCCTGGAATCTGTCAGCTGGGCAGATGAGATAGTTGTAGTAGATGATTACAGCACAGATAGAACAATGGAGATTGCCCAAAGCTATACCGACAGAATCTTTCAAAGGAAAATGGATATTGAAGGCAGACACCGCAACTGGGCCTATTCGCAGGCACGTAATGGCTGGGTCTTAAGTTTAGATGCCGATGAGCGGGTGACGCCGGAATTACAGGTGGAATTGGTTGAGACAATAAATAACCCCGGTAAATTCAAGGGGTTCACCATTCCCCGCAAAAATTATATTGGAGATTATTGGGTTAAGTATGGCGGTTGGTATCCCAGCGCACAATTTAAGTTGTTTAGAAAAGACAGCTTTCTCTGGGAAGAATCTGAGGTTCATCCCCGGGCATTTCTAAAAGGACACACGGGAAGCCTGAGGAGTGACTTAATTCATTATTCTTATAGAGATTTTACAGATTTCCTGAATAAGATGAATAAGCAGACTACCCAAGAGGCAAAAAAATGGCTCAGGGATAAAAGGCGGATGGGTAGGGGCCGCGCACTTTGGCGAACATACGACCGGTTTATGCGTACTTACTTTCGCAAACAGGCATATCGAGATGGTTTCATAGGATTTATGGTAGCTATCTTTGCCGGACTTTATCAGATATTGAGTTATGCGAAGTACCGAGAATTAAAATCGAAGTAAAATTATCTAAATTATGAAGATAACTTTATTAAATCCACCAAGCCCGTTTTTACTAGATCAGAAGGCCTTTGCGCCTTTGGGATTGCTCTATTTAGTTAGTGCCTTAAAAAACGATGGCATCGATGTGCAACTGGTAGATTTGGCTGGTCGAGAAAACGCGATTGAACGGGAATTAGAAGGTCTTGATTCTCAAATTTATGGCATAACCGCTACCACGCCACAGTATCCCTGGGCTAAGAGAATAAGGGAGGTTATTAAACAAAAGAATCCGCACATTCCCGTTATAATAGGAGGTGCCCATCCCTCCAGCGCACCTGAAGTCTGTTTGAACGATGGTTTTGATGTAGTAGTTGCAGGAGAAGGAGAGAAGTCAATTCTAAATGTCATCCGCGATTATAAAAAAGAGGGCAGGCTAAACCAGGGGCTTATCAAAAGTGAATATGTTAAAGATATAGATACAATCAAATATCCGGATAGAAGTTCGCTAGATTTAAAATCTTATGCTTATGATATTGCCGGCAGCCCGGCCACAACTATTATCACCAGCCGCGGCTGCCCCTACAATTGTGCATTCTGTTCCAAGGATGTCTGGTCAAATAAGGTGCGTTATCACAGCGTGGAATACGTAATTGAAGAACTCAAAGAGATTAAGGAAAAGTGGGGATTTAAACATTTTCTCTTTTTAGATGACTCATTTGCCTTGAATAAGAAGAGGACCCCCCGACTCTTTGGGGCTATCAAGCCTTTAGACATTCGTTGGCGTTGTTATCTTAGGTCTGACCATGTTACAAGAGAGTTGCTTGAACAGATGAAATCTGCCGGCTGCATTGAGGCGGGTATTGGAGCCGAAAGCGGCTCGCAGAAAATCCTGGATAAGGTAAACAAGGGTTTAGATGTGGAGCAAAACACCAAGGTCGTTAAATGGTGCAAAGAGTTAGGAATTATTACTAATGTCTTTCTGATGATTGGCCTGCCGGGGGAGACATATGAAACTGCAATCGAGACCAAGAAGTGGTTTGAACAGGTGCAACCCGATAAATTTGGCTTTAATATTTTTTATCCTTATGTAGGAACGCCGATATATAAAAATAGCGATAAATTCGGCATAACCATCCATGAACTTTCCGATGAAGATAGTTGGGTTAAGGGGAAAAAGGGCGAATATAAGGCCTTTATTTCTACAGAAGAATTAAGCAGGAAAGAGATTTTGCAATTACATAGAGAATTGTTTGAGTATTTTATCAAATTAACCGGATGGCGGACTGATTGGGAGGGTAAAGATTAAAATGATAAGAATTGGAATTATTGGTTGTGGGTACTGGGGGCCGAATTACCTGCGTAATTTTAATCAATTAAAAGAATCCCGGGTTATTGTTTGTTGCGATTTATTAAAGACAAATTTAGATAAGGTTAAGAGGCACTTTAATTCAATAGAGCTTGCCACAGATTACACCAAGGTGCTTAAAGATAAGCGTATTGATGCTGTTGTCATCGCCACCCCTGCCCAGACCCATTACCGAATAGCACAAGGTGCACTGAAAAGCGATAAACATGTTTTAGTAGAGAAGCCCCTGTCTTTAAAATACGAAGAATGCAGAAAATTAGTTAATCTAGCAAAACTAAAGAAAAGAATCCTCATGGTTGGCCATACCTTTTTGTTTAATCCCGCCGTAAGAAAGTTAAAGCAGTATATAAGAAAGGGGGCATTGGGTAAGATTTATTATCTGCACGCAACCAGAACGCATTTAGGCTTAATCCGTAATGATGTAAATGCAAGTTGGGACTTAGTGCCACACGATATATCTATCTTCTCTTATTTGTTGGAGAGGACGCCGATTAGCGTCTCGGCCCTGGGCGGTTCCTTCTTAAGGAAGCCAAAACAGGATGTGGTGTTTATTAACTTAGTTTATCCCGATGGGATAATTGCTAATATTCATGCCAGCTGGGCAGATTCCAATAAGGTCAGAGAAATTCAGGTAATTGGTAGTCGCGCCAGAATAGTCTTTGACGATTTAAATAATCTGGAAAAGATAAAACTTTATAAAAAAGGAATTTCAGTAGATAAATCATATGTAAATTTTGGTGAGTTTCAGCTACTTTTAAGAGATGGAGATATCTTAAGTCCTAAAGTGGACCCTCAGGAGCCCTTAAGACTTCAGTGTCAGCATTTTATAAGTTGCCTTAAGACCGGCAAGAGGCCATTTACGGATGGAAACAACGGTGCAGAGGTTGTTAAAGTAATGAACGCCATAGATAAATCTTTAAAAGCAGGCGGAAGAACAGTTAAAATATGAAGACGAGAAATGTGCAAATTGGTAAAGATGCCAGAATCGACAAAAATGTAATTTTGGGATATGAACCTGGCAGGAAGATTAAGATATCCAAGGCAATTATTGGTAAAGGGGCTATTATCAGGTCAAACACGGTTATTTACTCAAATACCAAAATTGGCGATGGATTAGAGACCGGCCACTGTGTCACAATTCGTGAGCAAAATAAAATCGGCAATAACTTGAAGTTATGGAATAATTCTACCATTGATTACGGATGCATAATAGGCAACAATGTTAAAATTCATAATAATGTTTATGTAGCCCAATATACAATTATTGAAGACGATGTCTTTTTAGCGCCTGGGGTAATGATTGCAAATGACCGCCACCCTGTTTGCGCAAGATGTATGAAAGGCCCAACTATAAAAAAAGGCGCGCGCATAGGAATAAATGCTACGCTTATGCCTCATATAATAATTGGCAGAAATTCCCTCATTGGCGCTGGCAGCGTTGTTACTAAAGATGTACCGGAAAATTCCGTGGTTTGTGGCGCACCAGCGAAAGTAGTAGGAAAGCTCAACAGCCTAAAATGCAAAGCAAAAATCAAAGGTAGGGCATATGAGTGAGAAGAAAAAGGAAATCCCCTTTGTAGATTTACAGGCCCAGTATCGCGATTTATGCAGAGAAATACAGATTAGGTTATTTAAGACAATTGAGAATTGCCATTTTATTTTAGGCGAAAATGTTGAAAAATTTGAACAAGAATTTGCAGATTACTGTGGAGCAAAATATGCTGTAAGCACAAGTTCCGGTACTGCTGCCTTATTTTTATCCTTGTTGAGCTTAGGAATTGGCAAGGGGGATGAGGTTATTACTTGCGCGAATACATTTATTGCCACACTACTTGCCATTCATTATACAGGGGCGAGGCCGGTCTTAGTAGATGTAGATGAGGCGACCTATAATTTAGATATACAAAAGACAAAAGCAGCAATAACTAACAAGACTAAAGCCATTTTACCGGTTCATCTTTACGGTCAGCCGGTAGATTTAGAGCCATTGCTTCAGCTGGCGAAAGAGCACAATTTAAAAATTGTGGAGGATGCCTCTCAGGCCCATGGGGCTGAATACAAAGGAAAAAAACTAGGCGGGTTTGGCAATATCTCGGCTTTCAGTTTTTACCCGGGCAAGAACTTAGGTGCCTATGGTGACGGCGGTATAGTAGTAACCGATGAGGCAGAGATTAAAGAGAAGTTGCTAGTTTTGAGAAATTATGGCCAAAAAGAGAAATATCGACATCTAGTAAAAGGTTATAACGCACGATTAGACACAATTCAGGCGGAGATATTAAGAATTAAGCTTAAATATTTAGATAAATGGAATGAAGCCCGAAGAAAAAATGCACAGATTTATAATTCTTTGCTTAAAGGTATCGATGGGTATATCTTGACTCCGCAAGAGATGCCTTATGCCAGGGGTGTCTGGCATCTTTATGTAATTAGAGTAAAAGAAAGAGATAGATTGCAAAGATGCCTTAAAGAATCAGGAATTTCCACCGGCATCCATTATCCTATTCCCCCGCACCTGCAGCCGGCCTTTTCGGATTTGGGCTATAAAAAGGGAGATTTTCCGATTACGGAAAAAGTAGCTGGTGAAATTCTTTCCCTGCCTATGTATCCAGAGCTAAAAGAGGACCAAATTGAATATGTAGCGCAGAAAATAAAGGAATGCTTATGAGCCCACTTTCTGTAGTAATGCTTACTCAAGATGTAGAAGATAAAGTCGCTATTGCCTTAGAGAGTGCAAAGTGGGCGGATGAGATAATTGTTGTTGATGCAGGAAGTAAAGATAAGACCTTAGAAATCTGCCGAAAGTACACAGATAAAATATTTCACAACGATTGGCCGGGAACGACTACTAAACAATGGAACGTAGGCATTTCTAAAGCCACTTGTGATTGGATATTACTTTTTGCTTCCGATGAACAGATTGACCAAGACCTTAAAAAAGAGCTTAAAGAGGTTTTAGCCGCAGATACCAAGGCCGATTATGATGGTTACTATGTCTGTATGAAAAATATCTATTTAGGCAAGTGGCTCAAACACGGTGGGTTGTATCCCGACCGGGTCTCCCGATTATTTAGAAATGGCAAGGGGAGATATGAAGATTGGGAACACGGGACTATAAAGGTGGCTGGTAAATTAGGCAATCTCAACGGACACATCATCCATTATTCTTATCGTAATATCGCCGAAGTTATGGAAAAGATGGATAGATATACGACGCTGGAAGCCAAGCGTTTGTTTGAGCATAACTTTAAGTTTAAAAGGCGCTTTTTAATTACTAAGCCCTGGAGGGGCTTCAAAAAGGTCTATTTTAAACGCCGGGGATATCGTGACGGAATGCAGGGTTTTTTGTTTTGTGTATTTACGGCAATTTATAGGTTTTTAATATATGCAAAACTTTGGGAACTAAAAAATAGAGACATAATCAAAGAGCAGATTAATGCTCAGATAAAAGATAATCAATAGATTATGTTAAGCGAGAAGATTAAGACATCCCAACAATTAAAAGAATTTTATGAAGGCTTCCATGGCAGAATTCGCGTTGGGGAAAGCAAAAGATTTAACCGCTGGCTGTTGGAGATTCTTGCGCCTCCCCGCGGAATAAGACTTTTGGATATTGCCTGTGGCAGGGGAAATTTCTTAAGTCAAGCCAGCCAAGAAGGAGTTTTCTGCTACGGGGTTGATATTTCGGAAAAGGCAATCAGCATAGCCAGGACGCAAAAGGGTAGGAAAGAAGTTGTTATTGCGGACGCAGAGAGTCTTCCCTGGGCTGATGGTTCCTTTGATATAATTAGCTGTTTGGGCAGTCTTGAGCATTTTCTTCATCCCGAGGTGGCATTAGCGGAGATGTTTCGGGTTGCCAGAGGTGACGCTAATTTTTGCTTTTTAGTTCCCAACTCTTTCTCTTGGGATAATATCGAATGGGTAAAGAAGACCGGTAAGCCTCCGACGCACAACCAGGAACTGGAGCGATTTGCTACTCGCTGGGAGTGGCAGGGTTTTTTGGAAGAAAATGGCTTCAAGATAAAGCAAGTGCTTAAATATAACGGATTTCCCAGGTTGTTCGAAATTAAGCATGGAGGGATTAAACTGAAATCGCTAAGGAAATTCTTCCGGCGTTTCTTTATCCCCTTTAATCTTTGCTCCAGCTTTATTTTTATATGTATGAAGAGAAAGTGAAAGATTTAAACATAATATATGAGTCAGTATTGCATTGCGACCTTTGCGGCAGTTCCAGGACTAAGGTTCTCGATGAAAAAGGGCACATTGTGCAGTGCAGGAAGTGCGGATTAAAGTTTGTCAGCCCTCGCCTTAAGCAAGAAGGAATCTCTAAGGCCTACGATTGGAGCTTCGAAAATTGTCCCGGCTGGGGAAAGATAAGACCGGAAGAAGAATTGATATATCAAAGAAGGTTTGATTTTTTAGAGAGATTCATCCGGGGAGGAAAAATCTTAGATGTAGGAGCAGGCCTGGGTGTATTCTTATCTAAGGCCAAAGAGACAAATAGATGGCAGTGTTTTGGCACCGAGACCTCAGAATATGCAGTTGAGTTTGCGAAAAGAGAATTTGATATCGCGCTTTCTGTGGGCCAACTCGAAGATTTAGGCTATCCGGAAAAATCTTTTGATGTGGTTACCTTTTGGCATGTCTTAGAGCACTTACCTTATCCCTCAAGGGCAATAGGAGAGGCCAGGCGTATTTTAAAGGACAATGGCTTTATATTTATTGCTGTGCCTAATGATTCGTGGCTGGGCCGCAGGCACTTCTTTAAGAACGCAATCAGAAGGACCATTAATCGCCTGCCGATTGAGAAAAAGTTGAGACTGAAGAAGATGTATCCTGAGATTGATGAGGGGGGAGGTCATAAGCACCTCTTTCACTTTACTCCGCACACATTGACGAAATTATTGCAGAAATATGATTTCCGGCTTAGGAAAGGCTCTATTGACTATGATTATGAGAGGCCCAATCCAAAGATTGAAAGAAGATATAGATTTAATTTATTATCCTGCCATCTTAGCGGAATAAATCTTTCTAATGCAATTTTGATAGCTGCGCAGAAAAAAAAAGTTAAAAGAATTGTTTCTCAGGGACAGAGGCTAGAAGAGATAAATAAGATAGCCGGCCATCTGGGATTAAACGAAGGCCGCTTACTCTTTAAAATTACTAAATCTCTTAAGAATAATTCGGTAATAGTCGAAATAGGCGCTTTTAAGGGGAAATCGAGCTGTTTTATCGCTGAAGGGATCGGTGCTAAAAATTGTGAATTTTACACTATAGATACCTGGCACAATGACGGGATGAAGCAGCAAGGAGATGCCTATGTTGATTTTTTGCAGAACATAGAGCCCTATCAAGATAAGATTCGGCCTTTACGTGGATTTTCTTATGATGTGATAAAAGAATGGCCTAAAGAGAGAAAAATAGATTTTTTGTGGATTGATGGGGACCACTCATACGCAGGGGTTAAGCGCGATATTCAAGACTGGATTCCTTTGGTTAACACCAATGGTACCGTATGTTTTCATGATTATCGGGATGCACCCGGAGTAAGGAAAGCAGTAGATGAGATAAAAGCGAATGAAACAATAAAATTGGTCAAGACAGAAGGCTGTATCTTTATGGGCAGGCGTAAGTAAAGGTGAAACTGATCTTTTTAGATAGAGACGGGGTAATCAATAGGGATCCCGGGTTTGGCGGGTATGTAACTACACCCGAAGAATTTGAGTTTTTGCCCGGTTCGGTTGAGGCCTTAAAGAGATTAAATCAGGCCGGATATGCAGTCATTGTAATTTCCAACCAGGCCGGCGTGGCTAAAGGCCTATATTCACGAAGAGATCTGGATGATATTACTGCAAAGATGATTGGAGAGTTGGAGAAGGAAGGAGCAAAGATTTATTCTGTGCACTACTGCCCTCATCGAGATGAGGATAATTGCACTTGCCGCAAGCCTAAAACAGGACTCTTTTCTCAGGCTGCTGAAGGTCTGCAGGTAGATTTCTCAGATACATTTTTTGTAGGAGACAACAGAAGGGACGTATTGGCGGCAAAGGCGATAGGTTGTAAAAGCATCTTTGTCTTATCCGGTAATACCAAGCTGGAAGATTTAGACGTCAAACCCAACTTCATCGCCAAAGATTTATTGGAAGCAGTGGATAAAATAGTTCTTCAAAAAGGGTCAGGCGCTTTTTCTGGAATGTAACATCTTTGGCGAGGGGTGGCTGGGGTTCCAGCCTTTGGAGCGCAGCTCAACTAAGACCCCTCCTTATAAAGGAATAGGAGGGTCTATCCCTGTGGATAAAACACATCTTGAAGTTTCTTCTGCTGTAATTGAGCGAGCACCAAAGGCGAACACCAGACAGGACCCCGAGCCCAGAGGAGAAATAGATAAATGAAAACTTTGATTGTTTATGCGAAAGCTGGGGCGGGGCACAGGCGGGCTGCTGAGGCAGTATATCAGGCCTTTAAACGCAAAGGGCAGGAGAAAGACGTTGTTTTAATCGACTGCCTGGATTATACCAATTCCTGGTTTAAATATTTTTATCCTAGCTCCTACATCTTTTTAGTGCGTTTTTTGCCTTTTGTCTGGGCGGGTATCTATTATGCCCTGGAAAACAGGACCTTTTATTCTTTGATTAAGCCCTTAAGGCATCTGAACAATCGCCTGGTTTCTAAAAGGTTTGCTGATTTTCTTAAAAAAGAAAGGCCAAAGATAGTTATCTCCACGCAGTTTTTTGCCAGTGATGTTGTAGCTACTTTAAAGCGCAGGAAAGAAATCAATTCTACCTTAATCTCTGTAGTTACCGACTTCGGTGCACATACATTCTGGGAATCAGAGGATGTGGATATCTTTGTAGTTGCCGCTGAAGATACAAAAAAAGACCTAATCTCACGCAATATTCCCCAAGAGAAGATAAAGGTCTTAGGCATTCCTATTGAACCACCGCTGAAAGAGTTCAACAAGGCAGAGTTGCTTAAGGCGATTGGACTAAAGCAGGACCTTTTTACTGTTTTGATTGTAGGGGGGGGATTTGGTGTTGGGCCAATCAAAGAATTGGTATTTGGTCTGGAGAACGTAAGCGTTGAGACAAGAGGGAGGGTACAGCTGAGTGTTGTCTGCAGCCGAAATAAAAAATTATATGAAGAAATGAAAAATATCGTCCCTAAGCTAAGGATAGATGCAAAGATATTGGGCTTTGTCCCTGATTTGTATAAAATAATGGCTGCCAGTGATGTAATTATTTCTAAATCCGGAGGCCTGACTACCTCTGAGTCCTTAGCCCAACGTCTCCCCATGATTATTATTTCACCTATCCCCGGACAGGAGACGAAGAATTGCGACCTTCTGGTTGGAAGCGGCGCGGCTATAAGGATTGATGAGCCCCATGAAGTTAAACAGACAATTGAAGAATTGGTTAAGAGGCCGGATAAATTGGAAAAGATGCACCAGAATGCCTTAAGTTTAGCCCGGCCTAACTCAGCAAAGGATATTGCCGAGTTAGCAAGGACATTTATGTAGTTAGCCGATTTATCGGCACAGGCAAAGAATGCCCAATGCCCCTTGAGTTTACCCTTAGCGAATGCTAAGGGGGGCACAAGTAAATTGGGCAACTACAATGAATAAAGCATGATGGAAGAGATAAAAAAAGAACTTCGTCAGATAATCCAATCGGTAAGGGCATATATGGAAGCCGAGAAGCTGGCCGGAATAGAGGAATTTTATGTAGAGCCATTACCCAAAAAGCAATCTTTGAGAGAACTTCGTCAAGAAGTCATCAAGTGCAGACAGTGCCCTCTCTATAAAACTAGAAAGAACCCTGTTTTTGGCGAAGGAAATCCTAAGGCAAAACTTGTATTTGTAGGTGAGGCCCCGGGTAGAGAAGAAGATATGCAAGGGCTTCCTTTTGTCGGTCGGGCGGGTGAACTGCTCACCAAGATTATTCAAGCTATGAAGCTTAAACGTAAAGATGTCTACATCTGCAATATTCTCAAATGCCGCCCCCCGCAAAACCGCAGTCCTCTGCCTTCTGAGATAATTGCCTGCCAGAATTATCTTACAGAGCAATTGGAATTTATCAACCCCAAGGTTATCTGTTGCCTGGGCAAATTTGCCTGTTCTGCACTGTTAGGCCAAGATTTCCCAATTACAAAATTAAGAGGTAACTTCTTTGACTTTCGCGGAATAAAAGTTATGCCTACTTTTCATCCCGCATATCTTTTGCGCAACCCTTCGGCAAAACGGCTGGTCTGGGAAGATATGCAGAAGATTATGGTAGAATTGAATGGCTAAATCTAAATATGCCCAAATTGTCTTAGGTCTTCCTGTAGATAGGGCCTTTACGTACAGTATTCCCGAAAATTTTAGAGAATCCATCAAAATCGGCCAGAGGGTAGAGGTGCCTTTTGGCAGGCGCTTTTTGATTGGATATATAGTAGGCTTTCTAAACAAGGCACCAATTAAGAAAATTAAGCCGCTTAAGGATATTATTGATCAGGAGCCACTTTTGGATAGACAGATGCTTAAACTAACTCGCTTGGTAGCTAGTTATTATTGTGCCTCCTGGGGCGAAGTAATTGAGGCAGCCTGTCCTGCTAATGTGCGCAAGAGAAAAAGGCCTATATCCGCAGTGCACCCTTTTGCGCAAACCCCAGAATCAAGCCCCAGGGAGGAAAAACTTTCTTTAAGTCCTCAGCAAAAACAGGCGTTAAGGTTGATTATCCAGAGTATTAACAGAAAAAGACATGAAGTCTTCCTCTTGCATGGGATTACAGCAAGCGGTAAGACGGAAGTTTATCTACAGGCAATAAAGGAGGTGCTTGCACAGGGAAGGTCGAGCATTATTCTTGTTCCGGAGATATCCCTTACTCCTCAGACCGAAGAGAGGTTTAAATCCAGGTTTGGGGAAAAAGTAGCACTGATGCATAGTCGCCTCTCGGCAAGCCAAAGGGCCTCTCAGTGGCAAATGATAAAGTTGGGACAGGCGCAAATTGTCATTGGCGCACGCTCCGCTGTATTTGCACCGGTCAAAAATTTGGGACTTATAGTAGTGGACGAAGAGCATGAGAATACCTACAAACAAAAAGATTCCTCTCCGCGTTATCATGCCCGCGAGGTAGCAACTCTGCGCGCAAAGTTGGCCGGGGCAGCAGTTATTCTCGGAAGCGCAACTCCTTCTTTAGAGTCGTATTGTCTCGCCAAGAAAGGCAAAATTAAACTCCTTTCTCTACCAGAAAGGGTGACTGAAAGAGATTTACCTCAGGTTGATATAATTGATATGCGCCGGGAGATAGCAGTAAGGAAAAGAAGAGTGAATATCTTTTCTTCTGCCTTAGAGACCAGGATTCGGGAAATTTTGCAAAAAGAAGAACAGGCCATTCTATTTTTGAATAGACGCGGCTTTTCTACATTTATAAATTGCCCTAAGTGTGGCTATGTAGCTAAGTGCAAACGCTGCAATGTCTCTCTTACCTATCATTATGCTACAAAGACACTGGTCTGCCATTATTGCAACTTTAACATTATGCCTCCCCAGATATGCCCGCAGTGCAATTCTAATTATCTGCGCTATTTCGGCTTGGGTACAGAAAAGGTAGAAAGCGAACTGCATCGCCTTTTTCCCCAGGCGCGGATTGCCCGCATGGATACAGATGTAACCAGCAAAAAAGATGCGCACAAAAAAATTTTAGCTGAATTTAAAGAAGGTAAAATCGATATTTTAGTAGGTACCCAGATGGTGGCCAAAGGCCTGGATTTTCCCCGCGTAAGTTTGGTGGGTGTAGTTTCGGCAGATACAGCTTTAAATCTTCCAGATTTTCGTTCAGGAGAACGGACCTTTAATCTTTTGACCCAGGTAGGCGGTCGGGCAGGAAGAGGAAAGACTGAAGGAAGGGTAATTATCCAGACCTATGTCCCCCAACACGATGCAATTATAGCCAGTATCAAGCACGACTACCACCAGTTTTATCAGCGGGAAATAAAAAGTCGAAAGACGTTGAGACTTCCTCCCTTTGCCCATCTTGTAAATTTGACTCTACGCGGCCGAAATCAAAAAAAAGTGCAAGGGCTTGCAAAGGAATTATCTATAAGACTGAAGAAAAAAAGACCCACAAAGTCCATCCAGGTAATCGGACCTGCCCCGGCAGTGGTCTCAAGAGTAAGAGGAAATTTCCGCTGGAATGTTTTATTAAAAGGGAAATGCACGTTTGAGCTGGTTAAAGTTTTAAGAAAAGTTTTAACGGATTTTAAAAGATATAAAGGTACAATTTTAACTGTAGACGTTGACCCTATATGAGGATAATCTTTTTTGGTACATCAAACCTTGCTGTTACTGCTTTAAAACGACTCCTGTTAAGTAAACACAAAATCTTAGCGGTTGTTACCGCCCCTGATAGGAGAAAAGGCAGGGGGCAAAGAATGGGTGTATCTTTGGTGAAACTTTTTGCTCAAAAGCAAAAAAGGGGCCTGACCCTTTTTCAGCCGGTAGATTTACGGGATGCTGAATTTATCCAGGCCTTGAGAAGTAAATCAGCAGATCTATTTGTAGTTTGCGCTTACGGAAAGATTTTGACCAAAAATATTTTGCAAATCCCTAAGGACTTTGCTATAAATTTGCACGCATCACTCTTGCCTAAATATAGGGGGGCGGCACCAATTAACTGGGCAGTTATCAAAGGTGAAAAAGAGACTGGGGCAACGGTCTTTAAAATGGATGAATATATGGATAGAGGAGAAATTATCTTGCAACAAAAAATAGATATTTTTCCTTTGGACACTACTATTAGTTTAACGGAAAAACTTTCCAAAATTGGAGCAGAGGCTTTACTTAAGGCAATAGATTTGATTGAGCAAAAATCCGCCGCCTTTATACCGCAAGATGAAACTCAGGCATCCGTTGCGCCTAAGTTGAAAAAAGAAGATGGGGTGATAGATTGGGAAGCCGGGGCTTATGAGATTCACAATCGCATAAGAGGATTACAACCTTGGCCCAGCGCCTTTACCTATTTTGGGAATAAACTTCTAAAAATCTGGCATGGCCTTGTAATTAATAGCAGCAAAGATGCAGAAGCGGGAAAAATAGTGGATGTAGACAGCAAAAGAGGCATTTTAGTACAAACAGGCCAAGATATGCTTTTGATTACTGCGCTTCAGTTAGAGGGCAAGAAGAAGATGTCTGCGGCTGAGTTTATTTTAGGACACAGAATAAAAGTAGGGGAAAGGTTAGGGAAGTAGAAGGGAGAGGAAAATGGCTAAAGTTGGAGTGGATAAGGTACGCAGTGTGGCAGTGCTGGCGCATTCTGGCGCCGGAAAAACCTCGCTTATCGATGCTATGCTTTATGCTGCCGGGGCAAATACCCGCCTGGGTAAGGTAAACGACGGCACAAGTATGTGCGATTACAATGCCGATGAGATAGAAAGAAAAATTACCATTGATAGTAAAGTCTTGCATGTTGACTGGAATGGTTTTTGTATCTATCTTCTAGATACCCCGGGTTATGCCGATTTCATTGGTGAGGTTATAGCAGCTCTTCGGGCTTGCGATTCGGGACTGGTCTTAATTGATGCTACCTGCGGCGTAGAGGTCGGTACCGAGCGGGTCTGGGAACTTTTAAATCAACACAATTTACCTCGAGCAATATTTATTAATAAGTTGGATAAAGAAAATGCCGACTTCTCCGCTGTTCTTAGTGAAATTAAAAAGCGCCTGGGAAAGAAATGTCTGGCTTTTCAGTTTCCTGTTGGGAGTGAGGCCTCTTTTAAGGAAAGCGTAGATTTACTTAATCAAGAAGCGCTGAACGGACTTACTGATGCCGATAAGGCTAAGGCCGAAGAATTACGCAAAGAGCTTATTGAAGCAGTGGCAGAGTCAGACGACGCCCTTTTAGAGAAATATTTGGAGGGAGAAGAGTTGTTGCCCTTTGAGGTTATCCATAAGGCTGCCAGGTCCGCTGTTTTGTCTGGGAAGATTGTCCCTGTCTTTTGCGGTGCGGCCACGAAAGAAATTGGAGCGAAGGGTTTACTTACAGGAATAAACGATTTCTTAACTTCGCCTCAGGATAGAGGAAAGATTCAGGCCCAGGACCTTAAGGGCAAAGAAAATAGAGATGTCCAGATAAGCGCGGACGGTTCTTTTACTGCCCAGGTATTTAAAACAATTTTAGACCCCTATGTGGGCCAATTAACCTTGTTTCGCATCTTTTCCGGGAACCTTTCTGCGAACTCAGGTTTCTACAACTCTACAAAAGAAGTAAAAGAGAGAATTGGTAAAATCTATCTTTTACAAGGAAAAGAGCAGGAATCTATAGAGAGCGCATCTTGTGGTGATATCGCGGCTGTGGCGAAATTGAAAGATACTGCCACAGGCGATACCTTATGCAGCGAGACAGACCCGATTGTTTTTGAGCCGATAGTCTTTCCTGAACCCGCTATTTCTTCTTCTGTTAAGCCTAAATCCAGAAGTGACGAAGAGAAGATTTCCAGCGCCTTAAGCAAATTGACTAATGAGGACCGCACCTTTAAGATTTCTCGCGACCAGGTTACCAAAGAGTTGATTATTTCGGGGATAGGGGATTTGCACCTGGATGTGATGGTCCATAGATTAAAAAAGAGGTTTGAGGTAGAAGTAGAATTAGGCGTCCCTAAGGTTGCTTATAAAGAGACAATTACCAGAGGTGCCAAGGCCCAGGGTAAATATAAAAAACAATCCGGAGGTAGGGGGCAATATGGTGACGTCTGGTTGGAGCTTGAGCCTTTGTCAAGCGGAGAGAACTTTGAATTTGTAGATAAGATATTTGGCGGGGCAGTGCCAAAAAATTATATTCCTTCGGTAGAAAAAGGAGTAAGGCAAGCGATGGCTCAAGGGGTGTTGGCCGGATATCCTTTAGTAAATATAAGGGTAAAGATCTATGATGGTTCTTATCATCAGGTGGATTCTTCTGATATGGCCTTTCAGATTGCCGGGGGTATGGCCTTACGTAAAGGCCTATTAGAGGCAAAAGCCGTACTTCTTGAGCCGATTATGGATGTAGAGGTATTGGTGCCAGAAGAATATATGGGTTCAATTAGCTCCGACCTTAGCTCTAGACGAGGTAGGATCCTGGGAATGGATGTGCGTTCCAATATGCAGGTGGTCAAGGCGCAGGTGCCACTCGCCGAGATGTTTAAATATGCCACAGAGTTGCGTTCAATGACTCAAGGGAGGGCATCTTATTCAATGAAGTTTTCTCGGTACGACCAAGTGCCGCAGAAAATCAGCGCCTCTATCATTGAAAAAGCAAAGAAAGAAAAGGAGGAAAAAGAGTAGTTAACATTCGACAATTTTTGTGTTATAATTAACGAGGCCTAGATTTATGGAACGGAGTGAACATAAATCTATGGTCGAATTAATCCTGAGCGAAGCGAAGGCTCTTGCGCTGAATCCAAACTTACCTTTGACATCTTTGATGTCAAGTATTAACTCGCACAAACTAAAAGAAGAAAAAGAAAGGAGATAGACTTATGTCGCATTTTATGCTCCATAAGTCTAGTGCTCGTTAAATGTCTGGACATTCTAAATGGGCAGGAATAAAGCATAAAAAGGCACTGGTAGATGCCAAAAGAGGTAAACTTTTCTCCAAGTTAAATAAGGAGATTACTGTGGCGGCCAAAGCAGGAGGCGCAAATCCCAATGCCAATCCGCGCTTACGCCTGGCCATTGCCAAGGCTAAAGAGGCAAACGTACCCAGCGATAATATTGAACGGGCAATCAAAAAGGGTACAGGCGAGCTTCCCGGAGTAAGCTACGAACAGATTAGCTACGAAGGTTACGGCCCTGGCGGGGTAGCCATTATGGTCGAGGCCTTAACCGACAACAAGAATCGCACCACGGCCGAAATCCGCAACATCTTTTCCAGTAAAAGAGGAAATCTAGCTGGTTCAGGAAGTGTCAACTGGCTCTTTCGTCGCAAAGGTTTTATTGTGGTAAATAAATCTAAGGCGGAAGAAGATAGGCTTATGTCCATTGCCATAGAAAGCGGCGCTGAAGATTTAAAAAGCGAAGAAGATACTTATGAGATTGTTACCGACATTAAAAATTATGAAAGTGTGCGCGCTGCCTTGAAAAAGAAGGGAATCGAACAGGAGGCGGCAGAGATAACGATGATTCCTGCAAGCTATGTAAAGTTGCAGGGAAAACAGGCTGAACAGGTGCTAATCTTGATAGAATCTTTAGAAGACCACGATGATGTGCAAAATGTCTATGCCAACTTTGATATCCCTGATGAGATTCTTCGCTCCGCTCAGAACCGTCTTAATTCTGAGTAGAACGAAAGACGGAGTTCTCCAGCAACACGCAAAATGACTTTGAGTATGCGTATCTTAGGAATTGACCCGGGATTGGGTATAACCGGATATGGAGTAATTGAGGCGGAAGGGGGTAAGTTTAAGTTACTGGAAGCCGGTATAATTAAAAGTTCTTCCCGCGAAACTCTACCCCAGAGGCTAGCACATATATATAAAGACATTCAGCAGATTATTCAAGAATACAGGCCCGCTGCTTTAATATTGGAGAAGCTGTATTCCCATTATCGGCATCAGATGACGGCTATTGCCATGGCCCATGCGCGGGGGGTAATTGCGCTGACAACAGGAGAGCTACCGCGCATACGCTTGGTTAGTTATTCGGCTAAGCGGGTCAAGAAGGCGCTCACCGGAAATGGTAATGCCTCCAAGATGCAGGTTGCCTGCACTGTGCAGAATATATTGAAACTAAAAAAACTGCCTGCACCAGCTGATGTAAGCGACGCATTGGCCTTAAGCCTGGCCTACGCCTATATTGTAAGTAGTAAGTCGTAAACAGAGAGATCCTTGACATCTTTGATGTCAAGGATTAATTCGTCCTCCGCTTCGCGAAGGACTAGGACGATTCTGAACAAGATTCTTCGCTTCACTCAGAATCGCAAGTGCTTAAGGAATGAAATGACTCAGTGCGAAGAGAAGAATCTCGCACAACAACTTACGTTCACTTTGTTCCGTAAGTTGTGTGCTCATTAAAAAAGATGATTTCCTATATCACCGGAAAGATAAAGCGTAAGACTGAAGAATGTCTCGTTATTGATGTCAATGGCATTGCCTATGAAGTGTTAATCCCCAAGGCAGTAATGAATATCTTGGAAACTAATTTGTCTGATGAGGGATATATAGAGTTGGTTACCTACCATTACCTTCATGTTGAGCCCTCTCGCTCAAAACCCATCCTCATCGGTTTTTTGAATGAAGTAGAAAGAGAATTTTTTGAGCAGTTTATTACGGTTTCCGGTGTAGGGCCCAAGGCGGCTGTACGCGCATTAAGTCAACCGATTTCGGTAATCGCCGAGGCCATTGATACGGCAGACCTGGGGCTTTTGAAGACCCTTCCGGGCATTGGAGAACGAAGGGCCCGCGAGATAGTGGCAAAACTGCAGGGAAGGGTGGGTAAATTCTGTTTAATTCAGGATAGAATCAAAGCACAAATGCCTGCAACTATCAAGGAGGATGTTCAAGGGGAGGCAATGGCAGTCCTCTTGCAATTACAATACAAAAGAAGTGAAGCAAGGGAGATGATTAGAAAGGCCATTGAGGCCAATCGGCAACTTACAACCGCCGAAGAGATTTTGAACCAGGTCTACCGCCAAAAGGCAAAAGAACCAAGAGATGCCCAAAGAACCCCTTAGCACAAACCGCCAGCGTTTAGTCACTAATCAGGAGACGGAGGAAGATAAGGTAGTTAATCTGTCTCTTCGTCCCACAAAGATGTCGGAATTTGTCGGGCAGAAGGGTCTCCTGGCCAATCTAAAGGTAGCCATACAAGCAGCAAAGGCCCGCCGGGAACCTCTAGAGCACATCCTCTTTAGCGGCCCACCGGGATTAGGAAAGACGAGCATGGCCCATATCATTGCACACGAGATGGGGACTAAAATTACCGCTACCAGCGGCCCGGCAATTGAACGCGCCGGAGACCTTATCGGCATCTTGACCAACTTGGGTGAGGGAGATATCCTTTTTATTGATGAGGTCCATCGGCTTTCTAAAGTAGTAGAGGAGTTTCTTTACCCGGCAATGGAGAATTTTCAGATAGATTTTGTGATTGATAAAGGCCCATATGCCAAGACGATTAAATTTAATCTCAAGCGTTTTACTTTAATAGGAGCCACAACTCGTGCCGGGCTTTTGACTTCGCCTTTACGCTCAAGATTCGGGATGTTTTTCCACCTTGATTTCTATCAGCCCGAAGAGATTATGCGGATTCTGGAACGCTCGGCAAAGATTTTGAATATTTTTTTGGATAAAGAGGCATCTAACGAGGTGGCCCAACGCTCTCGGGGCACACCCCGCGTGGCTAACCGTCTTCTGCGCCGGGTGAGGGACTATGCCCAGGTAAAAGCAGATGGGCGGGTGAGTAAAGAGATTGCGGCAGAAGCACTAAAGGCCCAGGGTGTAGATAAGATTGGCCTGGACAATATTGACCGTAAAGTTCTGACAGCAATTATGGATTATTATCAAGGGGGCCCGGTAGGCATTGAGTCGCTGGCAGCTACCTTAAACGAAGAAAGTGATACCATTGTCGATATAGTGGAGCCGTTTCTTTTGAAAATCGGGTATCTTAAGCGCACCCCTCGCGGCAGAGAAGTAACCGAATTAGGCTATAAACATCTCAACAAATCCTCCAAAGGCCAGAAGGAACTATTTAATAAATAGTAGGTAATGAATTTTTTATGGTATAGGAAAGTATATAGCATATACCACTGCGAGATCCTTCACTTCGTTCAGGATCGTCCTAGTCCTTCGCTGAAAGCGGAGGACGAAAATTGCACATTAGAGCCTTCCTTAATAAGGAATAGGAAGGTCTATCCTTTAGGATTAAGGTTATTGCCGAAGGCAATTTTCTTGAAAATTGGCTTAATATTATTTTTTTTAACTTTTTCTTGGCCTTGTGCTGGGGCGGATACTAATAAAGTTGTCCGTGTGGCTGTAGTTGTTGACGCTGAGCAAATTAATCTTACCGTTAGATCTCCCTATCAGGTTCTCGCCTTAAATACAAACGAAGAACTTTACAAAGGCCGCCGTATTTGGCGGAGTAAAGTGTTGCCCGCCGAGAGTGGAATTAAGATTGGTAAACTCGATTTTAAGATTTATGGCCTAAGGATTCAACCTACTAAAAGTCCGGCAATATATCTTGATGGCCGCAAATTTAGAGGGGCCGTTGATATTATTCGCCAGCCCAATAAAACGCTTTTGGCCGTCAATCATTTGGATGTAGATGAATATGTTTCCGGAGTGCTTTACCATGAAGTAGCCGCCTGGTGGCCGATGGAAGCGCTTAAGGCGCAGGCAATTGTTGCGCGCAGTTTTGCTCTTTATCAGGCCAAGGTTAATGCGCATAAGGAGTATGACCTTGTTTCTACGGCCTATTCGCAGGTTTACGGGGGAAAGACTTCAGAAAGAGGCAGGACCTCTAAGGCCGTAAGACAGACCAAAGACAAAGTCTTAACCTATAAAAACAGGCTCTTTCCCGCCTTTTATCATGCAACCTGTGCGGGACATACGGAAAATGCATCTCGTCTTTGGAAAATTAGTTTGCCTCCTTTAGGAGGAAGAGAGTGCCAGTTTTGCCAGCGCTCTCCGCATTTTTGCTGGAAGAAGAAGGTTTCTCTTAAGGATATAGCAGAGGCTTTAGAGAAAGAGGGCCTTAAGACAGGGGCAATTAAGTCGATTGAAATTGTCGATCGAGATGTTTCTGGAAGGATTACTGATTTAACGATAACTTCCACAACTAATAAGCTAAAACTTAGCGCCAACCGTTTTCGTTTAGCTGTAGGACCTAACATCATTAGAAGTGCAAATTTCACGGTAGAGATTAAAAAGAGATCTGCCTACTTTGAAGGTCATGGCTGGGGCCATGGTGTGGGGATGTGCCAATGGGGCGCATTTTTTATGTCCCGTAAAGGTTTTAATGCCGAACAGATTTTGGGTTATTATTATCCGGAAAGTAAGGTTAAGAAGATAGAAAAGATTAAAAATGCTAAAGGAGAATTTGAGACTTTCTGATTTCGATTACCGTTTACCCAAAGAGCAGATTGCCCAGTACCCTTTAGCAAGAAGAGCAAACTCACGCCTTTTGGTTTTAGAGCGGGCTAAGGACAAGATTAACCATCAAAATTTCAGGGATATCATTAATTATCTTTCCCCGGGCGATTGTTTAGTTTTAAATAATACTAAGGTGATTCTTGCGCGAATAGTCGGTCGAAGGCAAAAGTCACATCCCCAGATAGGGGGTGGCAAGCAAGAGATATTTCTTCTAGAAAATTTATCTAAAGATACCTATCGTGTTTTAGCGAAACCTGCTAAGAAGTTAACTACAGGCACAAAAATATTATTTAATCAAGGAGATATAAATGCTGTGGTGCTTGCTGAGGAAGGGATGGCTAAAATTGTAAAGTTTAGCGGCAATGGAAATATGCAGGGTCTTTGGTCCAGGCTTGGTCAAGTCCCGCTTCCTCCGTATATTAAAAGAGAGCCGCAAGAGTCAGATAACCGGCGCTATCAAACAGTTTATGCAAAAGAGGCTGGCGCAACTGCTGCTCCTACTGCAGGATTGCACTTTACCAAGGAGCTATTAAGAGCTATTCAGGATAAAGGCATAGCTATTGTCTATTTAACTTTGCATATTAATTACGGAACCTTTGCTCCGGTAAAGTGTGGGGATATAAGAAAACACAAAATGCACAAAGAATATTTTTCCTTGCCCCAAAAGACCGCCGAAATTATTAACGCAACCCGGGCCAGGAAAAATAAGGTCTTTGCGGTGGGCACAACATCTGTGCGTGTCGTGGAAACATGCGCTGGCAGGGGTGGACAAACAGAGCCAATACTACAAGAGAATAGCGGGTGGACGGATTTATTTATCTATCCTCCCTATAGATTCAAGGCGGTAGATTGCCTTTTGACCAATTTCCATTTTCCCAAATCTACACTGTTGATGTTAGTGAGTGCCTTTGCCGGAAAAGACCTAGTCTTTAAGGCCTACCAAGAGGCAATTGAGAAACAGTACAGATTTTTCTCCTACGGCGATGCAATGCTTATTGTGTGATTGTTCGGTGTTTTGCTTCGCTCGCCCCGTTCCAAATTTACTGCAAAGCTTTAGCTTAAGCAAAAGGGGTTGGCTTTAAGCATAGACTTTCTGATTTATCTAAAGCGTCTTTGTAAATTTGTAACGGGGCTCGCTGCAATTTTTTGCCGACTTGTAGAAATGCTGGTGTGCGTCACGGCGGCCTGCAATTTTTTGCCGACTTGGAGGAATGCCGGTGTAATCTCCCCATTCTAACCTGGTTAGATTTGTCAGGTTAGAAAGGGAAAGCATGTATTTGCCAAGTTTTCGATTACACTCAGGATTGGCACTGAGCGAAAGCGAAGTGCCAAAAAAATGCTAATGCTTGTCCTCCAGTTCGCTCAAGGACTAAGGGCAATCCTGAACAAGATTCTTCGCTTTGCTCAGAATCGCAAGTGCTTAAGGAATGAAATGACTCAGTGCGAAGTGAAGGATCTTGCTTATGTTGCGGACTATCGCAGTAGATTCGCCATGCGCTCAGCTGTCTAGTCCTAACAACTCAGTTGCCAAAAAATTGCTAATGGCCGCCTTAGCCGCCCACCAGCATTTGGACACCTCAAATAAACGTCTAATGGAGGGGTGGTTGGGGTTCCAGCCTTTGGAGCGCAGCAAAAGAAAGCACGGTTACTTCGTGTTTACTCTTCTACTGTAATTTTGGACCTTTGCTTAAAAGGAATGCAAAGTTCACCCTTTAGGGTTGCGAGCACCGAAGGCGAACCCGAGACAGGACCCCGAGCTCTGAGTTAAAATATGAGTTTTACAATTGTTCACCAGGATAAGGATACGCAGGCCCGTAGCGGGCTTTTGCAGACTGCGCACGGTGTAGTTAAGACGCCGGCGTTTATGCCCGTAGGCACCCAGGCTACAGTAAAAACCCTATCCGCAGAGGAGCTTTTAGATTGCCAGGTTCAAATGGTCTTAAGCAATGCCTACCATCTTTATCTTCGGCCTGGCAGAGAGACCATCAAAGGAGCCGGCGGCCTGCATAAGTTTATGGGATGGGAGCGGCCGATACTTACCGATAGCGGTGGGTTTCAAGTATTTAGTTTGGCGGTTTTAAGAAAGATTACGCAAAAAGGCGTAGAATTTCAGTCGCATATCGACGGCTCAAGGCATTTTTTGACCCCCAAAGATATAATTGAGATTCAGCTGGATTTAGGAAGCGATATCTTGATGCCCCTGGATGAATGCGTGCACTATCCGGCTGCCCGTGATTATACGCAGGAGTCACTAAAGTTAACGAATACTTGGGCGCGCAGCTCTTGGCAGGCTTTTCACCAGCAAGAAGATAAAGCTCGACCTTTGCTTTTTGGTATTGTCCAGGGAAGTACTTATTTAGATTTACGCCAGCAGGCGGCAGAAGAACTGATGGATTTGGATTTTTCGGGTTACGCAGTAGGCGGGATAAGCGTGGGTGAGCCTGAAGAACTAAAATATGAGATACTGGAGCATACTTTGAAATTTCTGCCTAAAGAGAAACCGCGCTATGCTATGGGCATTGGCTCACCATCAGATATCTTTAAGGCAGTCCAGATGGGCGTAGATATGTTTGATTGTGTAATGCCCACCCGACACGCAAGAAATGGCACGGCCTTTACCAAGTCCGGGAAGATTGTCTTAAGAAATGCCCCTTTTGCCAAAGATTATCAGCCCATTGAGCCGGACTGTGGATGTGCTGTCTGCAAGAATTACACGCGCGCTTACATCCGCCATCTTGTTAATGCTGATGAGATATTGGGGATAAGATTAGTTTCGTTGCATAATGTCTATTTTTATGCTATGCTTATGCAAAGAATAAGAAAGGCAATCCAGCAGGATAAATTCTTGGAACTCAAAAATATTTTTTTGCCAGCTTAAACCAAAAAAGGAAGGAGAGTCAGATGCAATTTGCCTACGCAATGGGACAATCGCCACAGACGCTTCCCGGCCAACCCGCGCCCAGTCCATTAGCTGGACTTGTTCCTATACTTTTAATCTTCGCAATCTTTTACTTTTTGCTCATTCGGCCGCAGCAGAAGCAACAGAAGCAACATAAGGAAGTGGTTTCTCGATTGAGCAAAAACGACGAAGTAGTCACCAATGGGGGCATCCATGGCACAGTAGTCAATGTGGATGAGGAGACTGTGACGCTCCGTGTCGACGATAACACCAGAATCAAATTTCAAAAGAACACAATTTCGTATGTGAAGAAAAGGACAGGTTAATGGCTGACTCGGGGTCGGCTCACGCGGGGACGCTCGTTTTGCCCCAGCGAGGCAAAACTCGCTCGGCTTCGGCCCTCGCTCCCCCGAACTAATTTTACTCAAGAGATTGACACAAAATTAGTTCGGGGACCATGCCCGCTCGGGCCTTCGCAACGCCCCGCTTTGAGCCAACCCCTCATCAGCCATTAGAGCCTGCATAAAAAGGGTCAGGCGCTTTTTTCTAATCCCCCTTATTCTAACCTGGTTAGAATTGTCAGGTTAGTAAATAAAAAGTAAAAAGGGTCAGGCGCTTTCTTATATGTTGAGAAACGGTTCCCGAACAGAATGAGAAACGGTCTTAAAGATGGTTAAAAATTTGAAGTGGAAGGCGCTGTTGGTAGTAGCGGTAGTGGCCTGGGCCACCTGGATGGCCTATCCGCCCCAAGAAAAAGTAAAGTTGGGACTGGATTTAAAAGGCGGGATGCACCTTATCCTGAAGGTAGATATCGATAAGGTCCCCGAAGATGTGCGCCATGACGCTACAGACCGGGCCATTGAGATAATTCGTAACCGTATCGACCAATTCGGCGTGAGCGAACCGCTCATTCAGAAACAAGGTGTCGATCGCATTGTGGTCCAGCTGCCCGGGGTCACAGATAGGGAGAGGGCTCTTGAGATTATCAGACAGACAGCACATTTAGAATTTAAATTAGTCAACGAAGACATAGATAAAGTAAATGCGGCCTTAGAAGGCAATGTACCCGGCGGATACGAATTGAAATATCTGAATAAAAAGCCCTTACTTTTGGAGAAAACAGCTTCGTTTACGGGAGAAAGCCTTGTTGATGCCCGGGTTGAATGGGGCACAATGCAGATTAATCCCTATGTCAGTTTTGTCTTAAATTCTAAAGGAGCACGGCGTTTTGCCCGCATTACTAAAAGTAATATCGGCAAAAAATTGGCCATTGTCTTGGATGGAAAGCCAAGAAGCGCCCCGGTAATTGAAAGTGAGATACCCGCGGGACGCGGCCAGATTACCGGGCGTTTCAGTGAGGATGAGGCGGCAGATTTAGCTTTGGTCTTGCGTACAGGCGCACTTCCTGCTCCTATTCAGGTGGAGGAGGAAAGGACAGTAGGCGCAGCCTTAGGGGAAGACTCGATTAATAAAGGTATTCGCTCAATTATTGTTGGGGTAGCTTTGGTCTTGCTGTTTATGGCTGGTTATTATTTGTGGGCAGGAGTGATTGCCAGCTTTGCTCTCTGTCTGAATCTGGTCTTGATTTTAGGTGTACTTTCATATCCTCGGCTGGGTGCAACTTTAACTCTCCCTGGTATTGCCGGGATTGTTTTGACAATAGGTATGGCCGTGGATGCCAATGTGCTTATCTTTGAAAGAATAAGAGAGGAATTAAAGTTAGGAAAGACATTGCGTCTGGCTATTTCCAGCGGTTATCAAAAGGCCTTTTTTACTATTTTAGATGCCAATATTACTACTCTGATTGCCGCCTTTATACTCTTCCAGTTTGGTACTGGTCCCGTAAAGGGCTTTGCCACAACTTTAAGCATCGGTATTTTAGCCAGTATGTTCACGGCTTTAGTAGTTAGCCGTCTTATCTTTGATGTTCTATCTTTGGGTAAGAAATTAACTTCTTTACCAATGTTTCAGTTTATCAGAAATCCTCATTTTGACTTTATCGGCAAAAGAAGAGTAGCTTATTTTATTTCTTTATTCTTAATCATCATAGGAGTAACCAGCCTAGCCTTACGCGGAAAAGAAAATCTAGGAATTGATTTTGCTGGTGGCACGCTTCAGGAATTCCGGTTTAGAAAACCGGTCTCAATTAATGAAGTAAGAGAGGCGTTAAAAGAGATAGACTTAGGAAATTCACCTATTCAGCAATACGGAGATGAAAGGGATGTTTTAGTCAGGACATACGCCGATACCGCAGATAAAGTTGTCGATAAGTTTAAGCTTGCCTTTTCCCAAAATGCTTTTGAGATTTTAAGGATAGAAAAGGTGGGCCCGGCGGTAGGCAAGGATTTAACCGGTCGGGCAATCCGGGCTTTGGTGTTTGCGCTTATCGGCATCTGTATTTATATCTCTTTCCGTTTTGAATTC
>CAZEQA010000002.1:0-11620 GCA_964514265.1 uncultured Planctomycetia bacterium
TCCATTTTCCACTCTTCGCCAACTGACCCTTCCCCTCTTCGCCAAACAACCATCTTTTTCTAAACTGTTAAATATATTGCGCACGCATCCAAAAGGGTCGCATCCTTCAAAAATCCTACTTACTCTATATGCCTTAGAGCCTATCTGCCGGATGCGCTTTGGCTTACATCCCGGAATAAAATATGTTGATGAATCTTCCAAAATAAGAGAATATGGAGAAGAGTCTACTGTGGGTGGATTTGGATGCCGTTTATAAGTAAAAGATAAAGATGGCGAAGGAATAAGAAAGCTCGGGATAGGCGAAAGGTAAGAATTGAGAAGATTGCGAATGGATGATAGCGACTTAGGCCCATCCCTAACATAGCCTATGGAAACCAGCATAAGACCCATTACTAAAGCGGCTATGCCAAAAACCCTGCTCATATCGAGCAACGGCGCCACCACAGTCAAAACAGCTCCACCAACCGCAAGAACCAATCCCATTGTTGCAACTAAGGATAAACCTGGCTTACCTACCTCGCTGGGAAGCTTTACAGGATTATCTGAGACTACTTTAAGTCCCAACCCAAACTTCTCGGATATCTTCTGCACTTGTTTCTTGAACTCAGGTCTCAATTTAAGGACTGCGCGTAAATCTTCTCTGGCTTCCTCGGGCTTGCCTAACTCAGCCAGAGCAATTGCCCTGTTGAAATAAGACTCAGTAAGGCCCTTATCGATTTGCAGAGCCAGGTTATAACAATATAAAGCCTCAGGTAATTTGCCTAACATCCTGCAGGCAATCCCTGCATTATTGTACGCCCAGGCATATTGTGGATTGATGCAGAGGGCTCGCCAGTTATGGAATAATGCCTCGGCATACTGGCCCAAGTGCAGATGGATTATCCCCCGATTGTAATGGGCTTCATAATCTCTCGGGTTTCTCTTAATGGCTTGAGCATATTCAGTAAGGGCTCCTTTAAACTGGCCTAATCGGAAGTAAATATCTCCTAAGTCATGATGAATCCTGGGAAGTTCTGAATTTAATTTTAGGACTGCTTCACAATCAGCTAAGGCCTTCTCATACTCGCCTATATCCATATAAAGCATTGCCCGATTACAATACGCCATAACAGATTTGGGGTCGATATCCAAGGCTTGGCTAAAGCAATCAAAGGCTTCTTGGTATCGGCCTAACCATTTGTAGGCAATGGCCTGGTTAATATAGGCTACAGAAGAGCTGGGGTTAAGTTCACTGGCCTTGATAGAGAAAAACAAGGCTTTAATGAGTTGGTCAAAATCAGCGATGAAAAGCTCTTGCTTATGGGAATCAAAACTAACGGCTTTCTTACAGCAGAATCCTCCTCTGTTATTGTAGATACAGGCAACAATACCCTCTCTTTCTAATATTTGAAATCTGGGATAAATTCTTAAAGGATTGCTCTTATCATTAAGTTCCCAATAATTACCAACTTTAGTAAATCTTTTCCTTAATTGGAATGGCCGGCCCATCATCGGAACAAACTCTCCGGTTAAATCTGCCATTATCCCCCAATCACCGCTCAGGATAACTATGTTGGCTAAATGGTCATCAGGCACATCAATGACTTTAGCTTCTAATCCAATGGAACCGGCTACTATATTAACTAACTGTGTATATCCCAAACACTGGGCTTGCCTGTTTCTGATAACATCAACTATTTTAAAGAACTCTTTATTATAAGGGCGGAACTCCTCCCACAATTTACAGATTAAGGCTGTTGATATGTGCCATCTTATATTAATAAGTCCGTACTCAAATATCTCTGCCTGTTCATAAGCGCTCGCGGCTGTTCTGAGCTGTTCTTCCCAACTTACCAGGAGAAGTCTTCCTTGCCCATCCTTCCAGCCTTCCAACATATTGGTTAAATCTTCTGCTGCCTGATGCGCCTCTTTTAAAGAAGAGCCTGAGGCAAGGGCAAAGGAGATAACCTCTTGTTTTATCCTGAAAGAGATAGCCTCAAATTCACTTAGTGCAGGGGAAGTAATCTTAGCAGGTTCAATAGAAGGAAGGTGCGCCTGCTGGCAACCAGAAACAACAATACCAAAAAACATAGCGATAAAGGCAACGGTTAGAAGGAGGGATTTTCTTATATAGGCAATAAGGTTGCGGATAGACGGTATAGAGCCAATACCTAAAGCAGCAAAAAGCAGGCCGCCAGAAGCAGTATATGTGGTAACTCCATCATCAAGTCCACTACCTATAATTATTCGTAAGGCCCCTACAAGTATCCCGAAAATTATCAGTACAGAGAACGTCTTCATTAACTTAATAACAAAAGGCTTACTGGCTTCTCTTATACTACGATTGATGCGATGAATTTCCTTCTCCAATGCTTCCTGGACCGCAGGGTCATCTAAAGATTCAGGCCTATTCTCAAATAACGGTGCAAGCCTTCGTGTGTCTATAAGGCGTAAAATTTCCTTAACTTTCTTCGCCTGACCAAGGCCCACACTCGGTATAATAACTCTACCCTTAGATGCAGAGTATGCAGCAAACAATAAAAATTGGGGTACTGCTGCCAACATGCCACATATTGAGAGAGGCATACCCTCCTCTGTGCTTGTTGCCATAAGCTGCTCTAATCTATGGCGAATATGCGTGTCAAATTGAGTAAGCTGTCGGCTTATTCCCGATGTGCCCCGGGGAACTCCGCGAATGAGAGAAATCAAATCATTGGTACCAACGCTTCCAAAGTCAGGCCTAAATTTCTCTCTGGCATCAACAGCACCTGGAGTCTCATACATACAACCAACCATAAACCCATCTAAATCAGATTCATTAATAAGTTTTTCGACAATTAAGCTCTCCCTTGCTTCTTCCGCAACATCTAAAGCCTGGGCCCAATCCTCTTCGTTAGACACCATAGGGAACATCGCAGCAATCTTTCCATATCTGGCATAGACCCTCATCGCAGCTCGTAACAGTGTTAAGGCAATTCCTCTACCTACATCATCCTCAGTCAGATATCTTAAACCTTCCAACTGACTTTCACCAAATACCGCTGCATCCTTAATATCTCCTACAGGAAGACCAAGTCTACGGTCTACTAATCTCATAGCTATAAACTTGACTTTGGATTCTTCAACTATATATTTAAGGATTTCTACCCACTTCTCTTCAGATGTAATCCCTCCCGCATAATCATACTCGGTCCTATATAAGCCAATACCATCAACACCTAACTTTGCAACCATAGTGGCTTCTAGCCAAGAATCCATATTCACCATTACCGGGAGAGTAATGCAATCTATAGTCTTACAAGGTTCTAAAATTATGCTCTCAAGATATTCTTGTTCTGCCAACTCTTCTAAATCCATTGTTTTTGCTTTTGTTATCTCTTCAAGGGAGGGATTAACCTTTAATATACCTCTTTCTGTATCCAAAACTGCAAGTTCGCCTCCTTGCACAGCCTCTAATGTTGATACCCTGATACCGTCGACTTCAGTATAGGCCTCCCCAAGGACAGCAAAGGCTGGGGATTCTTGTCTGGCAGTAGTAGCGTAGTGTTTAAGGCCTTCTCGAGTTACGATAGCTACCATATTGGGATAATCTTTTCTTAGTTGTCTATATTGCGGTACCCCTGTTAAATCGTCAGCTAAAAGCAGAATAAAAGCCTCATCAGCTGGGGCATTTTTTAATACTATAGGCTCTTCTTTCTTCTGTAATTTTAAGGCCCTGTATTTAACCAAGACCTCCTTGGCAAGATTAGCCTGGTCAAAAAACATTTTAGTAAAGTCTATTCTTAAAGGAGCAACGGTATTTACAACTACCGGCTGAAAGACCCTAAACACTGCTTCTTCTATAGAACATTTTTTCTCGCGTAAAACCCTTTGAACGCGAGGCGCAGCATCCTCCAGGAATATACGGAATTGGCGGAAGATGTCTGCGAGTCTTCGGTTACTTTTTTGTAAAGCATCCTCCATTTCTCTCTGATGGGTAGCTATTGCCCCGTAAAAGGCATCAATAATCAACTTTTCTTCTGCTTCTGGGTCCTGGGAAGCCTTTTCCTCCTCAGAAATCTTATCTACTATTGGATACAAGTTGCCAGAAATCATTTCAGCAACTGTCTGAATCTCTTTAATTAATTTTGTATTTTGGGGGTCTTCATTTAGTACCTTTAATGTATCGGTTATATGGGATAAGAAGATTGCGATAGGCACGTATTTTGTTTCTTGCGATTCGGTTTTTGTTTTCTCTAAGGCCTCGGATAGATGGTGTTTAATCTCTCCTTTGCGCTTACTCTTTACTCCTTCTGCTACCTGCATTACTGAAACTTCCAATTCTCCAAGTTCGGTGCCGATATTTGTTGAGGTATAGGCCAAAGGATAGGTCAACCCTGTATAGTATTCTGATGGGTCTAGCTTGATAATCGTTGCTACTATATGCCTTCTCACATCAATATTGGAAATCCCGTGTATTATGTAGCCATCTTTCATTATTTTACGCATCTGGTCAGTTATTTCTCCAGCTGGTTGCTGCTTATTGTAACGCACCTGGGCCGTCCTCATCTGCCTGTTATGTAAATTCCTTACATTAGCCAAATCCACCTTCCTGAAGTGTTTGGGCAAGGAAGCACTGTCGATATCTCCTTTTGGTACCGGCCCTGCCTTGCCATCTTCGCTTCTCTGGACTTCGTGAATAATAATATCAACTTTTATCTCCGGATGTCCTGCTATAATTGGTCCGCTATATATAAAACTACTGTTAATCTCGGCATCCAGGACCTTAAAAATAAACTCAGATACTTCTGCTTCTACGCCCCCACGTTTGAAATTAATTGTCATTACTTCAGTATGGTTAAATTTCCTGTCGGTTATATCAGCAGAGCCGTGAATATCTTCGGGATTAGTGAAGGAAATCAAGATTTGTTCTTCCGATTCATTACTGGAAAGGAGTTCTCTTAACAAAACAGTTACGTCAATAACTTCTCGATACAGCCTCTCTGTAGCTGCATTTTCTTTATGCTCAGAGGGCATGAGGCTCAGTAAGGAATCGGCAATTCTTAAATCAACAAAAACAAACTTTTTCTTTTGCTGTTCGTCTAAGAAACGGGAAGCAATCTTATTCCTGAAGGAAATCATCTCAAGTAATTGCGCCTCTTTATCAGTCCTTTCTCTTTCGGACAAATCAGCAATCTTTATACCTATGCATTCTTTTTCACCTGGCATAATGTCTTCTGAAGAGTTTTCCGCTACCGCATAATCATAGATAGGCCCTTTACCCAACTCCTTTGCTAGATAGAAGCAAGATTGCTTCCTTTCTAACTTATCCTGAAGTTCTACAATCTGTTCGTGTCTTAAGCCGCCGGTTACAGCAAGGAGTTCATGCTCGATGAACCATTTCTTAGGTTTCATCCGGTTCTTTATTTTGAAAGGTAAATACTTGTTACCCTCAAATAATCTCTCATCGAAGATTACACCCTTCTGGGTCTTTTCTAATGTGGAAAGTAAATATTTGATTCCTGTCTCATCTAATAAATCGCTCTCTTCTCTAAGTTCTTTAAATATCTCCTCTAACATACTGTATGTGATAACGCAAGCACCACAATCAAACTCTTCGTCTCTTACTCCAAAGAAAAGGGCATCTCTGGCTACCTGAATCCTACCTCTTCCTCCTAAACGAATTAGTTTTTCCTCTAACTCATAACAGATAACATCAGCTCTAGCATAACTTCCTGCATCAAGGGAAGTTATTTCAGTTCCCTTTTTAATTAACTTCTTTATTAACTCCTTCACTTCTCCTCTACTTCTTCCATCAGTTGAGCAGTCTTGTATAGTCTCTGATGGGCACTCAAAGCTGGAAGCATTTTCCTGATTAAGAATCAACTCAAACTGCTCTTTAAACTGCTGGTAAATCTCATCAACCTGTGCCTTTAAGTCAGGATCCAACTTAACCGCCTTTTGTAAATCTTTGTCGGCTTCTTCAAATTCTCCCAATGAGGCGTGGCAGGCTCCCCGCATATAATAGGTATGAGCATAATCGGGCATAAGTTCTTCGACTTTATCAAAGTTAGTAATAGCTTCGCAGTAACAAGAATCGTCTTGAGCGATTTGGCCTAAATGGAAGTTGGTTTTGCCTAACATCATATATGCCGGCCAGACTGGCTCAAGATTAGAGGCAATCGCCTCTTTATATTCCTGTTTAGCCTTCTGGTACCAGGAAGTATCATCGGTTAATTGACCCAGGTTAAGACAGGCATTTCCTTTATTGTGATGCGCAACAGCAAAATCAGATTTACGCTTAAGGGCTTCATCAAAATTGACAATAGCCTGCTGGCAGTCATTAATAGCCTGGGAAGGAGCCTCGGCAAGCTGAACCCGCCCTAGATAAGCCATTCCTAAGTAGGTATGCGCCAGAACTGAATCTGAATCAAGGCCGAGGACATCCTTGCAGGAAGATATGGCTCTCTCCACGCAAGAGATATCTTTGCTGACTTGGAATTGGTCTAATTCCTTTTCCGCTGCTCTCAGCAAATCCTTTATAGCTTCTTGATATTCTCCTAAGAGAGCGTAGGTAAATCCTCTATCGTGATATGCCGCAGCATAATTTTTATTAATCCTGAGACACTCATTGAAATTATCAATGGCTTTTTGTAAATAAAAGATATGTTGAAGCTGAGCTAAGGTGAGATTAGTGTTCCCTGAATTGTAATATGCCTCGGCATTCATTGGATTAAGTTCAACGGCTGTTTCAAAGCAAGAAATCGCTCTGAGCAACCAGGAGGGCTCTCTGGTAAGCCCGCCCAATATGCCATAAGCAGCTCCCAAATTGCTGTATGCTTCAGCATTGAGCGGGTTACGCTGGATAGCTTCTTTGAAACAAACAGTTGCCTGTTGGAGAGAGAATAAATCCGAAGTGAACTGGCCTACCTTACCCCAAACGTATCCTCGGTTAAGGTATCTCTCGCCAATAAGGCCATCTTTATCCAATATCTGAAATCTTATATGCAGTCTTAAAGGATTAGCTCTATCTTTAAGTTCCCAATAGTTGCCAACCTTATTAAATATTTCCTCCAGAATAAAGGACCTGCTTATCATTAGAATCGGATAAGTTGTTAAATCTACCATTACCTTCCTGCCATTGCTCAAATTAACTAACCAGGCCATATGCCCTTGTTCTGGTAACAACGCGTGGGGATTTATATGTTCTACTACATCTATAGGCTCAACTGGTAAGCCCACATAATTAAATATCACATATGCTGCTTCAGTGAAACTATGGCACTGAGCCCTATTGAGCCTGACAAAATCGGATAATTCAAAGGATAGTTTCTTGCATTCTCTTCCTTTTATTATTCTCCGGATGATTTTTACGTTTATGTCTTCTTCTATCTTAGCAAGTTGATCTTGAGATAACTTACCCTGGTTATAATCTTGCCTTTTCTGATTAAGTTCCTGTTTCCAAGCATCAAGCACGACTTTTGCCTGCCCATCCCTCCAGCCGCTGACCATACGGACAAAATCTTGAGCTATCTCAGGATATTCTACTTCTCTGAGTAACTGTTTAATTCCTTCTGATAAGGCCTTGAGTTCATCTGTGGCAGGCGCAGAAATCCTGGCAGGTTCTCTTATGGGAGGGAACTTACAACCCGGCAACAATGTTGGCAATGCTGATAGGGCAATTAGGAGAGCAATGAGGACACCACATGGAATATTCCTATCGGGCGCGCGGGCAAAACCAACCGATATTAACATAAGAAGAAGGCCGATAGTAGCTATGCCTAAACCTAACCACCTACTTATATCAAGTTGAGGAGCTAAAACAGCCAAAGCAGCGCCGTCAAAGACCATAGTTACAGCTGCCATTTCCAGCAAGGTAAATCCTGTGCTTCGGGTGTTTCGCAAGTCAGGATTGCTTTTTAAATTCTGATTAAATTTAGCCACATCCTCAAGAAGCTGTCCAGGAATTTCGCGAGGGATCAGTCCAAGAAATTCAGAATTTTCAACCCGGGTTACCCTGAGCTGCTTTCCAGTGCACGATACGTAAACAGGCACATCTTCTATTGTTTTTCGTGGTGTAAACAAAGCGGCATAAGGATCAATGCTCATCTTCATTTTAAGAAGCGTTTTGGTTGCTTCATCTAATGGTTTATCTTTTACTTTTACAGGAACAATCCTTCCATCTTTTGAAACCCATATCATAATTTTTGACTCCAAAGCAAAAGGATCTTTGGGAAGCGCATCGTCCCACAAACCTGCATGAGCAACCAATATCTTCCAGATTATGCCTAACTGCTGAAGATTATGCTCTGATACCGGCAATTTAGGGCTTGGCCTTCTACGTAATAACTGTAGTATTCCTTCTTCTTTTATCTTCCACACCCCATACAAGATTCCTATAAATACCAATAGCGCCCCCATAAGAATAGTAGCCGCCCATAGATCCAGGGCTCGCCTAACTCTTCGGCTGCAGACCAAACACACCACACCCATCCCTAACAGCGCCGCCACAGCCACAATCGATACCGGCCAATAAACTAATAAGAAGTTAGTAAAGACCGATTTTGAGGTCTGCTTTTTATTCTCTTTCTGCTCAGATTCTTGCGTATCTAATTTGGCATCTGCCTGGCGGAGCTTATCCAGAAGCCCTTCTATCTCTTCTGCCCCCACACAAACAGCACCTATGGAAAGAGCAGTCAGCTTTTGTTTAGTTCCTTCAGTGATAACTCCATCCTTTGAAGGTATTGCGTGAGTTAAAATTCCGCTTAAACCAACCTTATCCGACTCTATGGTCTCAAAGTTGCCGGAAAGGGGCATATAAATACCCGAGCCGCTGTGGCTTTCAAATATTGGATGCGCCGTGATAAATGTATGTTTTCCAACTCTTTTTGTTGAACCCGGCGAAAGCTCTTCTACAATATTTCCGCCTTCTATATAATAAAATGTCTCCATAGCCCTTCTGTAAAGAAGCGTATATCCTTGGTAATCATCTGGTAGGTTCTTAAGTGGAATTATCGGGATAGCATCCCCCGGCTTTAGCTGAGCTATCCTGTCTTTTATCTCAGAATTAGGAGCGGGATAAATGGTAAATGCGGAAACATCGTAATTGTTAGGGTTGTGCTCTACGTGGTCAACGTAGAAAAGGCAGTTGTCTATTCCAATTGAATTTTTAGGCGCATTAGGCTCTAAGGTCTTTCCTGATGTTTTTTCTGTTATGTTATGCTTTGCCGTGATAATTGTACCTGGAGAAACCTCTACTGCCGTCCCCTTAGCAGCATAATAGAGATAAGTTACAACAGTAGAATCTTTTATCTGCTTTATTCCAACTGAGGCATTTTCCGGATATCTCTGAGCCGCAAGCAATGCCCCGCGTAACCTCCCGCTATATTCCACCTTATCCAGATTATTGAATTTATAATAATTTGTTGCTGTATCCAATTTAGGCGGCTGGGCCACTAAAATTTCTCCTTTTCCTTTGCCGGCAAAGATAGAGATTGCTCCTGCTTGCTCGTATTGTCTTTGGATTTCGGGCTTTTTAAGGTTCTCTTCTTTCCAAGCCTCATACGATAATTCTGTCCCAGAATTCTCATACGCCTGTAAGGATAGGTATTTATCATCCAGTCTTTTTATTGCCACTACATCTGCCCCGAGATGGACGATAGAACCGAAATTAGCAGGAGACATCTTCGGCGTAGTGTAACTATAAACAAAGTCAACGACTGTAACGGGTTTAATATTGAAAACTATCTTATCTGTTTGTGGAGTAACTGCCTGCGCCGCTCTATTTAAATCGCAGCCCAAAAGGAAAGATAAAATAGTTAATAACCCAATAACAACTCTTATGGCTAAATTATGTCGGTTATTTAGAATATATTTCATCAACATCACAACTACTGATATAACCACAAGAACAGAAACCCCTACCAAAAACTCCCTTGCTGCAGCTACAACCACACCTATAATGGCCAAGGCTGCCACGGCAATCATCATCTCGCGTAAGGTGAAGCCAGTCTTTGAGCCTTTATTTGGCGAAGCGCCGGGGTTAGCTCGGCCTTGTAATGCTGATAAGCTATAATCATCATCCTTTAAACCTAAATTTATATTGCATACTTTTATCCTTTCCTCTACCTGTTCTTGAACGAGATTGGCAATTCTTATCGTGTTGTCCACCTCAGCTACGCTTGCAAATTTCTCCTTTAACATAGAACATGAGTTAATTATAGCTTGCCTTTGAATTGTTGTAGCTATTTTTTCAAACCAATTTATATTATTTTCATACATTGGATCTAAAGCCCCTTCTTGCACTAATCGCTGAACATACTTGTGTGCGGCCTCAGCCATTATGTGATGGTATAAAGAAAGAACCCATTCCTTATTTTCAGGAGATACCATTACAGTTTCCCTTTTAGCTAATATGTCGGTAGGATGTAAGACATTGATAATAATAATTCTCTTGCCCGGCCTGAATTTACTATCAATATACCCTTCCACTACGCATCCTGCGGGGTAAGACTTATCTCCATCTTGAGATTCAATTTTAATATATGGAGTAAATATTATCTCATCCACACAACTGCGTAAGAATTCATATGATGTAGTTTGCCTTCCAGGGAGGTTTATAGGAATATTATTTAATGTATTCTGAAGTTCCAATGGTAAGGAATCTACAGGTATAACTACGGGATGATATACGGGTTGTTCAATGGTAGAATGGAGAGCGTCTATATCCTTAAGTATTATCCTAAGTTCCTCTAATACACTTCCTTCCAGTAGTAGACTTGCTATGGGAGGAATAAAACTAAAAGACCGGATATTATTCCGAAAGGGCCTAGTAATACCTTCGTCAGCGTCAGGCCTATCCTCTTTACCTTCTTCTCCACTCCCCATCCGGGAAGCATCTGGAGAGAGGCTGATGGTCTCTACGACAGAAGCAGTATCTATCTCTTGGTGAACCTGCTCATCGGAGAGGAAGTCGCCGCTGTAGTTCTGATCTCGTAACTTGTGGTCACCGACAACGTCTTCATTTTGGGCTTTCTCTAAATTCGGATTCACAAAGAACAGCATATTGCATCTATCGCTTACTACACGATGCTCCTTCTGCCTAACAAGCACATATGGTTTGAATAATTCAGTATATTCTTCAACTGAGCGAAGAATTGTATATTTAGAAACCTGGATGTCCTCTTGAGTGGTATGCTCCACGATGCAAATCCGATCACTTAATTCTCTCATTTGCGCAATCGTTTGTTTCAACTCCGCCGGATTAAGAATATGGAGTAACACACCGTATTCAAAAACCAAATCAAAAGACTTGCTCGCCAACCCCAATTTGCCAATGTCTCCTGTATAAAGCCTAACGTTCTTTAGCCCGGCAAAAACTAAGTTACGTTTAGCCCGCTCTATCATTTCTTCAATAATATCGCTGCCAACCACTTCTTCTGCACGTTTTGCAAATTCAGCTGTCAAACGACCAATCCCTACCCCTAACTCAAATATTCGCTGACCTTCAACATGGTCTGCGATAAATTCAAAGATAGCCTGAGTAAGTTCTTCTGTTGCTTGTTCAATCTGGCGTAATGAATGCCTTGTGGAAGTCACTGCCTCTATCCCGGGATATTTTGCTTTAGTTGCCCAATAATCGGTAATTGACTTTGTAGTAGTT
>CAZEQA010000002.1:11630-30920 GCA_964514265.1 uncultured Planctomycetia bacterium
ACTGCACGACTTACCTTTTCATAAACGGCTTTCTGGTCTGATTTGCTATTTAACTGGTTAAAGTAGTCTTCTACAAATTTAATGTAATCTTGTTTTAAACTCTTAAACCAATTTTCTTCTGGTTCTATACCAAAGACATTTTTATTAAAGAAGTAAATATAACTCTCTAGAAAATCTCTACTGAAGAGATACTCCCAGGCAGCTTCTCTTATGTTCGACTCAGTTAATCTCTTTCGAACTTGACTGAGACAGATGTAGTAGACAACAAATTGAACATATTCTAAAGACACAACATCAGTTAAAAGAATTTCCTGGATATGGAGACTGCGATTGGGAAGGGTGTGGTTATACCAGATAGAAGACTTACCGATTTGAATGGGCTCAATAATTATATTTAGTTCAATAGGAGGTCCGCGTCTATAATGAGAGATAAAGCCCATAATCTGCTTTAACCTATCTTGATAGTTGCCTTCTAATTTTGCCAGGACTTCGGGTATGGCAAACTTATAACCCTCGCTACTAATACTTACCTTATCCAAATTAAGAGGCTCTTTGATTATTTTATTTACTCCAGGTGGGATAATCGCAACGCGGTCAGGGGCAGAAGTTATATCGCTCCTGCTGCAGTCCCTATAAACAGGGTTCTCCTTGGAGTTGAAAACCGCCCCGGTTAAAAAGACATTATTATCTTGATAATCAACTTTAGCAAGCGTCCAAAGAGTAGGGTCTGTCCTACCGGAATAAACAGTATAAATAGTGTTGCCTTTTATTTCTAAAGGCGGGTATTCGAGATACACACGCTGCGAATCTTTTTCTCCCAAAATTTCATCGACCGCTTCTGCCGCAACAGCAATGGCATTAAATTCCGGCAAGGATATTATGCTCCCAAAATGAGAACAGGCATAAGAAATTAACTGCTTTACAAGACCCTCAATTATCTTTCTTTGTTTATTTTTTTCCATTTCTGTTGAATTATTTCTCCAACTCAGCCAGGCAGCACAAATACTTTGCACAGGTGAAGTTACGGCATAAAATATACTTTCCAAAGCCGAATGCGCCTTCAATTTCAATAAAATATCATTTTCATGCTTGCTATTTAAGATATCTATAAGACAATCTATTGCCTTTTGCGGAAGGGGTCTAAGACCAGCGATGTAAAGCAAAACACTCCTGCGTAAGTCGGGATTCTCTTGCCTGTTATCCGCAATCCCGATTAATACCCCAACTATTTGCTCTTTGATAAACGCATCGTCAGACTCGTTATGGCGAACGAGTAATTGATAGAAAGCGCAATTACGTTCGTCTAACGATTTGTTCTGGTCTTCGGCTATATTAATTAAACCTTTTATTTCTATATTTATATCTTCGGAAGGACTAAAAGGGACTTCGGATAGATAGGCAATATTTGCCTTTTGATGCAGATAGTTTGCCATAATAAGCATAAGTATAATGCATTTTATAGGCAAAGATAAGATTTTGTAGTATAAGATAAAATTCATAAAAGCAATAAGTAATACCGAGTGTAACGGCGGCGAAGGGGGTAAATCAAGGTTTTTGAATAAATTCTTAATGATGGGTATACGAGTAATATAATGTGACGAAACAAAAAGTACCAACCAGGTAATTGCCGATGCCCGCCCAGTATTTATACCCATAAGTTTAACCAGCCCTAAGAAGACAAAAAAGCCTACTATGTCTTCAATGGCAGTTTGATATTTGTAAGCGAACTTTTCACCCAGTGCATACCTCAATAAAGGAATCATTGCTGCGCCGGGATTGACAGGCGAATTGCTATTATCCGATATAGCCCAATTTCTCTTCAATGGGATATCTCCCAAAAGTTGATAAGCGCTATTAACGTGCAAAATGGAATTATCCAGAGCTTGGTTAAACACGGTAAATTCTTTTTGTTTGCTAACTCGATGCCTCTCCCAGTCTTTTTGGGCTGACCTCAACTTATTCAATGTCTCATTAAGAATTACTATTGCCTCAGCTAAATCTACAACCTTTATCTCTTTGGTTTGCTTCGACAAACGCCGAATAACTTCTCTTAAGATTGATTTAACTTTAATAATTTCATCTGAGACTGAAGAAAAAGTAAAGTAATGTAAAGGAACAATGTCGTTACCACACAGCCAACGAGGCGTTCCTATAAGGATATCTAATTGCTTCTCAACTATAACCAATTCCTCAACTGCCTTTATAATGGTATCCTGTATTGTTGTTCTCTTTCTCTTGCCACAAGTTTTTGCGTCGGCTTGGTCCCCTTGTGCTTTCGCTGCATAGTCCAATACCTCGCCGCCTAATTTTGACAAGAGATAATCAATATGAGGACTATAATAGCCCATCTCAAGCGCACCCAGAACATTATCGACTTCCTCATGAATGAGGCCACCAGTAACAGCGATTAAGTCATGTTTAATAATTCTTTCGCTGCTGACACCGCGTAAAGGTGCAGAAAGCACCATAGTTGCTAAAGCAGAACTTCTTTTCTTGCTCATTTCCAGTAACCGGGCATCAGCAAGAATCCTATAAAACTCAGCAAGCACCGGCTCTGTATGAGAAGGAACATAGGCATACTTTTTATTTTCTTCCTCTTCAAGCAACCCGGCGTGATAGATGACTGCTCTTGCGGTTGGAAACATCTGCAATCCTTCTAAACCAAGCGGCAATTTATCGATGCCTGCGCTTTGCATAATTTCCCTGAGCATTTCACCGGTAAGAACACACCCACCGCAGTCAAAGGCACGGCTTTTGGTCGTATAAAATTGCACATTTCTGGCAATAGGTTTATTAAACTGCCCGAAAGTAATTTGTCTTATTCTATCTTCTAATTCACTGCAATATCCTTTTACTATATCTAATCCTCTGGTTAAAGGAGCTATGTCTTGCTCCTGGATTAATTGTTTGACTAATGCCTTTACCTGTTCACTTGTCTTTCCATCGGCAGAGAAATCTAAAGTTTCCTGTCCGGAGTTGCTTACTGAGTTATGCCCATTTGCTACGGCTTGCCCTTTACAATTTTTCATAGACTTAAATGCGGCATATAAAATAGCGCGCGCTTCTTCAATCTGTTCTGAAGTCATCACATTAGTTTCGGTTATGACTTGGCTAAATTGCTGTCTTTTTAATTCATGTCCGAGATTGTGAATATAATCTCTGTAACTGTATCCGGGCTTAATTCTTATTCTATTATCGACATAGAGTTCTGTTCCTGGGTAAGGAATAGTCACGAGTACATCTACAAAATCAGGCCTATTTTCTAAAATAAAATCCCTAGATAACTCTACACTCTTTTTGTCCTGATTGGGCAATCCTACCATCATATAGTACTTCATACGTATATTGTATTTTTTCAATATCTGCGTTGTTCGTCTCACCGTATCCAGCCTAATGTCTTTTTTGATTACATTATCTAATAAATCTTGATCTCCGCTCTCTACTCCTAAGCAGATAACCTGACATCCACTCTCCTTAAGAGCCTGAGTAATTTCTTCATCTATATAATCTGCCCTTGTCGGCGCTGAATATGTTATTTTTATACCAGCATTCTTTATGAGTTCACTCAATTTCATCATTCTTTCTTTATCACAAGTAAAAACATCATCCATAATATAGAAACTATTTATACCTATTTTGTAATATATCATTATCTCTCGGAATACATTCTCCGCAGTTCGTAACTGCACTGGTCCTTTAAAGACGGTACGTGAACCGCAAAAGACACATTTATGATGTGGACATGCTCTAGAGGTAAACAAGATACCTCCTATGCCTCTATCTTTGCCATCAACATCTCTCAATCTTTCATACCCCGAAAAATTAAGTAGATTCAAACTTTCTGCAGGCAAAGGATATTCATCAAAACGCATCACATTTCTTCGTTCTGGATTTTTAATGATTCTGCCTCTTGTGTCTTTGCAGAATATTCCTTCGATTTTATTCATCCTTGGAAAACCTAAGGCACAGTGAAGTGCTAAATCAATGAGCGTCTCTTCTCCTTCTTCTATGGCTCCCAGATCAAAATCTGAGTTTCTCAGTGTTTCTTCCGGTAAAGCAGAGCAGTGAAAGCCTCCGATAGCTATCTTTGCTTGAGGTAAAACTTTTTTACAAATTGAAGCAAGGCCCTTAGCTTCTTCAACAAAAGCTGTAACTGCAGTTATACCCACAAAATCAAAATTTCCTTGTCTTAAGAAACCAACAAAATCGAAATCTGACTCTTCAGCCTGAAGGTCCAAAATCTGAACATCAAAACTAAAACTGTCATCAAGCTGATAAGGCAATCTATCAACATATTTTCGTCTAACATATTCTTTTATGAACTCTTTATTTCTTAAACAACTTGCTAAAGTCATTAAAGTTAAAGGTAATCGTGTAGCTTTTGCTTTTGACCCTGGCCATGTAGGTTGGACAAGCAAAATGCGAGCAGGATGTGATAATCTCTGAGGCAAAGCACATCGTAATGGAGATGTTCTTTCGGACGTCATCTTTTTACTATGTAACTTACTGCCGTTACAAGACATTGCAATACCGGCCGCTGCGGCAAAGCCGAAGAGCCAGCTACGGACAAGGCGAACCAAATCCCTTAAAATTGGTGTTCCAACTGATGCACTTTGGTCTGCAACCACAGCCAAAGGCAAGCCGGCCTGCCCATCGAAGCCTTGGCCTAGGTGGGTGGAGAATAAGGCGCCACTTGCCCCGGTCCAAATACCCGATATTATTCCAGCCACATTTGGAATGGGGCGGACCATTGGTAGGTTCCACCCTATCTCCTCCCTTAAGCCGACTTGCCAGGCAATCAGTGATAACACAAAGAGCAAGACGAATAGATAAGGTACCACGGGCCTTGGTTGGGTATCTTCTCCAGCAGATATATTGCTTCCGGCTTGCGCATATCTTTGCAGTAATATCCAGCAAATCAATGCTCCCAACATAAAGACCAAGTATGTGTAAAGACCAACTGTGTCCAGCACAGGGAAGATACAGGTTTGCTGAATTGGTTTGACAACTTGGATGGGCAGGAATAATTTAACTGCCGCTACGGCGAGACTTAAAAGTATTCCAAAAGCTAATAAGCGGCTGTTTAAGGTTTCGTGTTTTCCTTTTGGATAAACTATAAACTTGGCACTCTCTCTTTTGCGGATAATCTCAAATCTATCAGATGGCCTGAGATTTACTTCATCAAATGGTGAAAATATAACATTATAGCCACCAGGTAATTTAGTGCCGAGCAAATCATCAACGTATGCTTTTTCAACAACATCTTTTCTTCTATCTGGTATGACAAACCTTATAAAGAAATCTGCTTTATCTTTTTTTGTTTCAAATACACCAATTGCGGGTTTACTTTCACTTGCTGCCATTAAAATAGCATTAGCAAAGAGCAGATGGCCTAAATATAGCCCTCTGTAATCCGGATGAACTTTTATTGCCTCCAAATTCTGTCTTGGTTTAACCAGTCCTCTGTATCCATCAATCCCAATATTATACGTCTTCTTTATCTGTTCATCTGTCAATCCTAGCTTACTGATATATTGAATAGCTTCTGGCGTGAAACTTAAATCTTCGGGGTCAGAGTAAAGTGCTCTTCTGTGTAACGAAGCATGAGCACCCAATGGCAAGTCCCACTTAACACTTGAATCGAGGTTGTCTAATAACATGCCTTCATCAATATACCCAACTACCTTCAACGCTGGATGGTCTACACCTATAATATGTGCAACTTCTATGACCGCGTAATAATTGCCTTTTTTGTCAGGAGAGGTTTTTCTCAATGTGAACACAAATCTCTTACCATCTGTTTCTATCTCCAAAAATCCCTGTTCTGCAAACTTGTTGAAGTCAAAGACACATATATCGCCTGGGTTCTCTGGTTTGGTTACGTAATATTTAGCAGTTTGCTGAGGACTACATTGGACAATCCCTAATTTCCCGAATATATCTTCGATACTTTTTCGTTGCCCGGCATTCAGATTAAACTCGATAGATTTTGTTTTCACTACCTGCCTAATTTCATTAGCCGAGAGAACTTGCCCCTCTGCATCCGTTAAGCACTGCTGGGTCAGAATATTGCGTAAAACATCCTGGATAGGCCTATATTCCTCAATTCCTAAAATATCCGTGCTATAAAGCAACAACAAAGTCAAATAAGGATTATGAAAATCGGATAAGTTCTGCTCATTAAGTTCGCAGGTGGTTTCTAACTGCTTTTCAACGCTTTCTCCAGCGGTAATCTTGCTAATAATAATATCAAGTGTTGCTTTAATAGTCTCGTTTAGCCTTTGGGCAATAAGGGCATTAATCTCAGTATTGTAGGGCTGATAAATATCCAAAATCGCCTTTAAAGCACTCAAGCGTTCATAATGATAATACTGGCTTGCCCTGCCGAGTTTTGCCTGTGGTGTTGATTCTTGCGCTCCAAGTTCAGGTCGGTCAGCAAACAGAATATAATGCAAGGAAGTGGGACTAATAAGATTTAAATATTCTTCGATACTGGTAGCATAATCTCTTAAGCGTTTATAAAGATTCCCCAATTCTAACTGTATGCCAGGCGCAAGAAGACCCATTTTACCTCTTGCCTGCCTGTAATCCTCTTTTGCCAGATTAAGATAACGCAAGGCCCTCTTTGTATTTCCTTGAAAACCATATAGATACGCCATCTTTCGAGATAAGTCACCGCGCTTTTTTAAGAATGTCTCTTTATGTATTCTCTTCTTTAGCTTGCCAATTTCTTGTTTTGTCTCTTTAATTAAAGGAGCAAGGTCTATATTATTAATAGAAATTGCCCAGTTGGCCCACAATACCGCCTCATCGCTCTGGGCACTAAAAAGACTTACAAGCACCTCTTCAATCTTTCTCTTTAATTCTTTCTCTGGAACAGCAGGATAAATATCGCCTAAGGCCTTAGCACATTTTCCTCCCATGACCTCTCTTTTGGTCTCTGATTGCAAAATCGCCAGTAATTTAGCGGTTATCTCTCCCCAGAGTTTATCGAAGCTTTCCAAAGTCAATCCCTGCGCTAAACGGCCGGCATGAAAAGCTGCTAACTGCTGCGCTTTGATATCTCCACTGTCTAAATCTCCTAAAATGCGCTCTGCTGAATGGCTATCATAAATCACTTCACGACGCACCTGCTCTGTGACTTGCATAATACGACTCAGGACTCGGGCATATTTACCTTTGCTGACTAAGCGCGCAAAGTCAATCCCTGGTAACGCTTCTATAAGATGAAGATTCTGCCATAATTCTAATTCTTTCTTACGTAATTTTTCCGCTAATTTTCTGCCTATTTCCCATGCCCGTCCTTCTCTATCCACTTCTTCAAAGGCAACGGCATCAGTAAAGTCGCGCACATTACTTTGCACGTGTAAGCACATATCGCTGATGTGGTTATTTAAAGTGGGGACTACAGTGTGTTCTGTTTCTTCTTTTGCTCCCACATACATAGCTCCATTGACCCAAAGAGAAGAAATGTATTCTTTGTTCTTTTTATAAAGTTCTCTTATTTTCCTGTTGGGCCTCTTGCCTAAAACGCCTGGCACTGCCTCAATTACAATATCAGCCTGAATATTGTGGATATCTTTAAATGCTAATTTTTGCCTTCGGTCAGCTAAAATAAGGACATCTACTTGTTTCCTTAAGAACTCATCTTTTTCTAAAGCAATAACCCTATAAGAAACAGGCAATTTTGGCAGGATATCTTTTTCTACATAAATCGCCTGAAATAAATCCTTTAACGGAAGCCTGTTCATTAGCATAGTAATAATTGAAGTGGCGGTTAAGCCGCTGCCGACTACTGCCACAGTTGCTGGCCGCTGATGCTGATATTTTTTAGCCCATAAAATCCTTTCCAGAGGAGCGACTACACCTATTCCTGGCAACTGATATTTAAACGGCGGGATACCGCCTTTATCCTCTGGTGCACCCGCAGCCGCAAGAACCATCCCCCGCCTAAAGAGAAGCCATTTCCAGAAAACTCCTGGCCGGCCCCTTAAGATTTTACGCAATATTCCCCATCTACCCAGAACAACTTCAATAGCGCTTCCTTTAATAATTGCCATATCCTCTTCTGTGGTGCCTAAATCAGGGGTAACGCTATACCGCCAGCCCAATACACCTTCTTTAGCTAAAGCAGTTGCCCATTGGCGTAATGCCTCTTTCTTCTCTTCTTCCTTATCCTGACCCTGACCTTCATAAACAATGATAGTAGCAGCACCGCGTTTACCTGTCCCTAACAACACATGGGTCCGGTCCGCTTCTTCAGCTAAAGATATGGCTTTAGCTTTCTGGTTCTTGACAATATCCTCGTTAGCCGGGTCGGTTTTATCAATAAACAGCAAACCTCCGCAAGCAGGCTGAAGCTCTTTATCCAGAAAGCCCCAAGCGCAAAGAGGAGTTATTGCCTTTAAAAATCCGTTTTCTACGGTAATAATCTCAGAGGGAGAATGATAAGCGGTTAAGCGTTGACGGCGCTTGAATGTTGAAACTTTAAGGGAGGGGGTTTTCCGTTTATTTCTCAATGTCGTCAATCCTGTAAATGCTAATACTGCTAACATATCCAAACCTGCACTTTGGATAGGTAGTGCCTGAGGAACGGACTCTGCTCCAGCAAAGAACTGACAAATCTTGCCGATTATATAAATTCCCACTAACAAATTGGCTGCTACGGTGAGAACGGATTTATCCTGTAGCGACCGAATAAATGAAACCGCTTTCTTTCCGAGGCAAATAAAAACATTTCTGAGAAAGGCAAGTTTATTTTTATTCTGTTCAATGTCATAGGCCACTATTCTCTTTTCGTCTTCAATAGCCAATAACTTTCCATCACTTGATATGGCAATGCCTTCCAGTCCCTTTAATTGTGGATATTCAAAAACTTTTTTAGTATCTAAATCTACTACTAAAAGACCAGGCAGCTTAACGTTTCCTCTCTCTACGGAGCCACCACTTGTAGCTATAACGATATACCTTTTATAGCTAATGATATCCTCCACGAATATTCCTAAAGGCAGCTGATATTCAGCATCTACTTCTAAATTATCGGGATTTATGCATAATAATACACCATGGGATTCTGCTCCTTTGCCCAAGGCAGCCCATAATTTACCATTGAAAAAGGTTAACCTCGCACATTGTCCCGTAAATTCCTTCTCTTTGAGAATCTTATCGTCCTGGCCAAATATAATTATCTTCCATAACGGCCATCCCGTATCAACAAAATCTGCTACATAAATCCTTCCTGTATCTTCGTCCACTGCAATACCCCGAGGAACATTAATGCTAATCTTATCGCTACCTATCTTTCCCATCTTATTACCTGTATTAATATCGTGGATGTCAATTCGGTAAATATTAGGGATATAAACTATCCCTTTCTTATGGTTAAATGCAAATGGCCCTAAACTTGAATTATAAAAATAGGAGGGGCTTAAAAATATTCCCTGTGAATTAAAGATTAGAACTCTTCTTCCTCCACCGCCTACGTATATTCTTCCTTCTTTCTTATCAGTAGCCAAAGAATAAAAGGAATTATCTTCAGAAAATGTGGCGCCGAATACCTCTTTCCTGACTCGCTGCAATTCATAGGCAGCCTCTACTGGATCGTGTATACTGCCAAGATTACCTCTCACAGCATCCAGATTAGGAAATATCTTCTGGCCTTGCAATTCTACTGGTACTTCCTCAATAATAACTTCTTTATTGATAAATACAAAGGGTGAGAAATCAATAGGGGTTTCCCCAAAAACTCCTCTCGTTTGCCAAATAATCCCGAAAACAAACAAGGGCAAGCCGGCGGAGAATAAGGCGCCACCTGCCCCGTTCCAAATACCCGATACTATTCCAGCCACATTTGGAATGGAGCGGGCCATTGGTAGGTTCCTCCCTATCTCCTCCATTAATCCGACCTGCCAAGCAACCAGTAATAACACAAAGAACAAGACGAACGACAGAATAATGCCTAAAGTCTTCGTGGTGCAAGTTCCAGAGGCCTGATTCACCTCCATCTGCTCTACCATCTGCAGGGCTTCATCGACAGTAATTACCGGCACAGTATCTTCATCTTTGGCTCGCTTATCTCCATCGTACAGTAATTTATCTACTATATCATCAATCTTTTTCTTGGTTAAAGTAGGATAAAGCTCCAGTATGTTTTTGCCTTCAAAGATTTGGGGATCTGGCGCAGCCACCCAGTCAATCTCCGGTGCATTTTCGACAATCTTCACTAAATAAGGCTGGCCGTCAAAGACAACCGGCAAATACGGTGAGATGGGGCCGGGCTTGCGGGAGAAGATATCGGACTCTACTCGGTAATCCCGGCTGATAAATCGCCTTGCCCTTCCTTCCTGCTCCAAATGATAGGAAAGATCATAAAACCTCTGCAGTCCAAAATTAAGTACGGAATCGACATAACCGGGCCGAGCAATAAACCATTCGCCACCAGCTACACGTTGAGCTAAAATCTTTACCGAATTTCCTTGGCTATCATAAATGATATTTTGCTGCACAAAGAAGCCCTGGCCTTCATCCGCCTGTTTGATATCTAAGCGTTTCTCTTGGAGATGGCCGACACCGGTAGAAGTGGCCTGAATGGAACCAGGCAACATATTATTAATAAAGGTAGTCTCATGAATTTTGCTTACCTGGCCCTCATCCTTACCGGTATAAGCTCTCAAGCCTATAGGAACTACGAGAAAGCCGTGCTTCATCAGATACATCAACAACCTCTGCACTTTGGCGTCGAATTCCCTCTTATTATAGGCAAAGTCTCTTCTAATATTTGTATTTGGCTCACCCAATTTAGCAGTTGACTCATACCCTCTATCGAAGCAGCCGGGAGTAGATTCTTTATTTGTCGCTTCAGTCGGTAAATGAGCTATAGCCAAATGGCTTCCTGCCGGATAGTTAGCAGTATCGGGATTTCTAAGCATCCTGCTCTTAGTAGCCGTAATCCTCATTTCCTCTGCCCCAGGCACCAACGGACTTATCTTTATCCAGTGCATGATATCAAGTAGTTGCCGAGCCATAATTTGTAAGGCATGGGCCTGCCGCACATCTCCTTCAGTTTGGGCATTCGCAATCATCTGATTGCAGAAACTGATTATCTCAGCCTCGGTCTCTGGAGTTCTATCTTGCACGAATCGCGTCTTTAGCCTGTTACAGCAAGCGGCAAAATAAACCCGACGGACATAAGGCCAGAACACTACAAATGCCCAAGTCAAAGCAGCCAAATTCTTAAGCAAGGCTTCCCTTATTCCTCGACCAAGCTCACGAATAAGAGGATATATCACTACAACAAGTATATAAACCGCAACTGCAATCAAAGCTATTGCCTCTGGCCAAGTAAACAGAGGCTTGGTAGGTGTTCCTCCTGCCCCTTTTGCCCAGGCTAAGGCTGGGGTAAGTAGAGGAATAAGGAAGGTGGGGTTTGCGGCCTCGGATAAACCTTGAGGCTGAGCTGCCTGCTCAATGACTAGACCGACAGCATTGCTCTCAACAGCTAAAGTAGGAGAGACAAGACCGAAGAGGATAAGGCCAAAGGCAATACAGGCGGCGGCCTGGACCAAGGTTTTTAAACTGGATGGCCTACCTTCTTTTGTGGTTACCAAAAGTCCCGTATGTCTATCATTGAGAATGGCGTGAGCATCAAAACTGATTAAGATCTCACCTGGTAGTGAGGCAATAGTAGCACCTAGTTTAAGGTCAGAAATTTTTTCCACCGGGAATCTGTGGATAGTTACCGAGTCACCGTCTTTGAGCAGTTTATGTTTTGGTCCTTTCTGGATAAATCTAGCCTGATAGAGGCCGGGTTTCTGGGTTGTGGTAACTTCAAATAGGTCTTGGGCGTTGAGTAAGAGTCTCTGGCCTTTCTTGATCTGAGGCAAATCTTCATCTTGACGCAGACGGGCCACATCCATTTCTGCCAATTTATCTTTAACCCTGCGGGTTACATAACGGGCAGCAAGCAGTTCTAAGCCTAATTTCTTATATGTCCGACTCTTCTTATCCGTGACAGGAGCATAGTTAATAGCCGTGTTGTATTTGGCTACTTTGGCTTTAATTTTTGTTTTGTATTCTCTGCGGATAGCTTGAGCTAGCCCTTTAGGAAGCCTGTAGCCTAAGTAAGTATCGACCATCTCACCAAGGTCTTGCTCTTCAGGGATCAGCCAAGGCTGTTGTGCTTTAAGCATCTTTTTGCTCCAGTGCCTGATTCTGCGGAAGCCTTCTTCCCGTTCACCTTTGAAGCTGTAGAAATAGCCTAGCTTATCCCGGTTTTCTACCTTCAGGCCGGAGATTACTTTTCCGCAAGCTAAGGCTTCAAGGATTTCCTCAGTTAATTCATCAGCTAAGGTATCCAGTTGTTTCTGGATGTTCTTTGAGAGCAGCCTGTAAGCTAAGCGGGGTAAGACTTCATAGAATATCCAGAGGTCACGACTAAGGAGTATAGGCACCTTTTTCTTTTCTTTAGACTTCTTCTTTTTCTTGCCTTTCTCTTTCTTGGCTTCCTTTTTCTTAACTGCCTCTAAAAGGTCCCAGGCATCAACTTGTTCATAAAAGCCGTACATTAAAGTGGCGATGGCGTTACGCACAGCCATCGTATCGCCATCAACTCTGGTGATAATCTCATTCTGGGTATTGGACTTGCGGTTTAAGAAGAAGATAAAGTACTCTCCTTCATCACATCTTAGGTAATACTTGGCACCGTCGATTTTATCCAACCAAATCTCTTCTACATTGTGCAGAGTGGCACCGGTGAGTTTAATGTCTACGGGATGAGCGGGTTTGTAGAGATGATAGAGAGAGCCGTATTCTACTCTGCCTTCCTTATATTGGCGTCTGGTGCCGGCTGGTTTAAAGCCTAAGCTTTCGATATAGGGGATGAAGTGTTTGTTTAATACCCTCCTAACTATCTCATCCTTCTCAAACCGGCCAAAGCTGGCTGGCACGCCTATCCTGACTTCAGGACTGGCAAAGGATTTGGGAAGTTTATTGTAGGCATCAAAGAAGGCCTCAATCTTTCCGCCACCCAGCATAATCGGGGTTAAGACTTTATCAACTATCTCCACCGCACTCATCTCAGCGCCACTTAAGGGCTCCATACCATGACCGCTGACCTCTGCTCCACCTCCTATGCGGGCTTCGTGACGTAAGTTTACCAGAAGATTAGATGCTCTAGTGCCAAAGAGCAGAACTTGGTTTTCTCCAGCTAAGAGACTGCCATCAGTGGTCTTCATCTCATCTTTGACATAACCAAAGCCGACCGGTCCTTCCATCACATCCATATGCAGATGAATTTTATGACTCCTCCAGTAATCCTCCTTCATCTTCTCTACTAACAGTTTCAGCCCAGCATAGAACTTAACCTCCACATAGAAGATGGTTCTTCGGGTATGTTTTAGCCTTAAGGCCTGGGCGCGTTCGATTTCTTGGCGGGCAATGGCCATGGCTCGAAGAGCCATCAATTCATCTCCCTGAACCATCTTGGCCAGTTGCGGCAGCCAGCAGATTAAGCGGTCTTTGTCTTCATCACCGATGATGCTTATCTCTACCCCAGTTTTCTCAAAGATATCCATGGCGCGTCTGACAAACCACGGTATATTGGGATAAGGCTCACCGTCAGAGAACATATAATCGGGTTCATCATGGACCACAATTACATCCTGGCCCAGGGCTCTGAAGATAAGCTGGTCTAAGCCCCCTGAGCCGTGTTGATAACCCAGGCCAAGTTTTGGCAGACCCTCAAGAGGACGCCTCTTGCAGAATAAAGGTCTTGTGGGGAAGTTCTGGTCAAACTGCTTTTGTTCAGCTTGAGTAAATTGTAATTCCTTACCTAACTGTTTGCGGATGGCCGGCCATTTGGCATTCCAATCTAAGGTGCGGGTAGACATAATTAGCTTACGGATGCCACCTTGCTCATGGATTTGCCTGTTCCATAACCAGCCCCAGACATCTCGTCCTAACCGGATATAGGCAGTAGAGTAAAGATAATGGATATAGGCTACCTCAGTTGCAGAGATGGTAATAAGCTCTCTTTCAGCCAACTGTTGTGGAAAACCCGGTTCGGTCCTGCCGGCAATAATCCCTTCTTTAAGGCCCTGCATCTCAGCATCATTAATACTTAAGACCTGGGCTAAGGTGTGTTCTTTGCCTAGTTTATCCAGGATAATCCTAAACCAGCTGAGCATCTGCTTCCAGCCGGAGAACTCCCAAGGATTGTGGCTGGCTGTGCCATGACCGCCACCGAATAAAAGATGTTTTGCTTGTTTGTATGCACGAAGCAGGTCTTCTCTTCCTTCTCCTACACGCATACCATCATTCCAGAGCAGGTTAACTATAAGGTAATACATTGGAGTGGAGATAATACCCTTCTTCTCAAAATCAAGGGCAAGTTGCTTAAATCTTTTCACATCTTCAGGAAGTAGCCGGCGAACACGAGGGTCAGCGTCTTCCTCTATCAATTTCATAGCGCGTTCATAACCTTGTTTATTGGACTTGACCAAGAAGGCATTGACTCCTGAATAAAGTAGGCCTAAGGCAAACACATCGCGGTGCTCTTGGATAGGTAAGCGACAACCACCACTGACTAAGCCAAAGACCTTAGCCTGAAGCTGCTTACGAAGTTTGGGATTGCTCTCTATTTGCTGCCTTAAGTCTTTATCTTTTAGGCCCATTCCTTCTAACATTGTAGTACCTAATTCAATGGCCGAGTAGAAGATGAGTTTTTTACTCATTAGTGCGGGATAGCGCTCGGTTACGCCGGGCAGTTCCAAGTCGGTAGTGCGGAAGGCAGAACGCATGTCATAAGTTCGATAAGAGAACCACTGGTCGTGTTCCATGATATCAAAGCGTCTGATGATATCACCTTGGCGCACGGTCTGGTTCTCGATAATATAGGTATCTCCTACTTTTATCTTACGTTTGGCCTGATAAAGCAGTTTATCTGTACAGATGAGTTTTCCTTGCTCTTCGCTGACCTTATAGCTAATCTGATGGGGATTATCGATGATTTCCACACCAGAGAAGGCCTTCTTCTTACCATCTTCATCCGGAACCTCATTTAAGATATCGCTCAACTGGTTAAGGCATCTGGCGGCCTCTTCTACGGATAAGTCAAATACCTTAGCATAGCTTTGGAGTCCTGTTTCCCTACTTTTAGCAGGCACTGTCTTGGCTGCGGTATACTCGGCATCTTTGGTCATAATCTGATGGTAAGCGACTATTTTGGTCAGGGTTTTATATATTCTGGAGCCAAATTGAGATTTGTGCTTGCGCAAAAGCCCTGGCTTTACAAGTGCTTTGGTCAGAAGAGATAATTGCCAACCCTCAACCTTTAGGCCTGTGCCGTCAATATAAAGGTTAGAGACCAGAGAAAGTAATTCTTCCGGGGCATTCTCTCCACCCTTAAGGTCTTTTTTGCTGACGTTATAGCCGCCATTCTGTAAAACTGCATTAATGGCCTGAATTGTTCGCCAGGTATCCTTCTTTATATAGAAGGCATCAGCCATAGCCCTGTAGAGATAGCGCCATTCAAAAGGCTCTACTTCTTCAGAAAGCCGACGTAACTCTTTGGCATCTTTTTTCTTGTCTTTTTCGGTGAGCTCAGCTAAGATTTCCAGCACCCGGGTGTCTTTTTCGGTTTCTTTTTTGACATCTACGGCTAAGGGCAGGAGTTTTAAAAGACAGCAAATTCGTTTTAAGCGAGAGATTCTTGTATCTAAGTCGTGTTCGGCTACTGCGTTATCTACGGCAGAAGTTATATAGCTAGGCCGGCTCCGGCTACTTTGCTTATTTGCATGAAATATGCGCAACAAGAAATCTCTCGCAGCTAAAATCTCTTTTCCTGTCATAGTATCTGTTTCTGTGGGGGGATAAGGTAATCTACCTTCTCTTCTTTGTTGAGGTAGTTCATGTTGACATGACTCCCATCCTAACTTCTCCCATATTTGCGGATTAATCCTTATGTTTCTATCATTATAAAGCTCAGAGCCAGGATAAGGAATGGCAATCGAAACGGCTATGGCATCTGGTCGATTATCCAAAATAAACCTGGCAGTTTCTTTAATCTTATCTTTGTCCTCTCTTGGATACCCTACCATAAGGAACCACTTTACCTTTATGCCTGCTTTTTTACACAAGGCTGTAGCGCGGGCAATATCTTGAAGCTGCTCTTGTTTATCCATCGCATCCAATATCGCCTGATTACCGCTTTCTACACCGAGGGCAACATATCTACAGCCTACCTGCGCTAAATCCTTTGCCCGCTCTTTAGAAGAGATTAAGTTGGCTCTAACCATTGTATAAAACTTAATATTAATTCTTGAATTCTTAATTAGCTTCGCAAGTGATTTTATTCGCTCTGGATATATATTGAACGTATCATCTGCGACAAAGTAAAAGTATACGCCGAAGTTTTCATACACATACTTTAACTCATTAAATATATCTTGGGCACTTCTTGCCCTTACTCTCCTGCCAAATACGGCCTTACAGCAGAATTTGCAGTTATAAGGGCAGCCCCTTGCGGTAAAGATAGTACCCAGATAAGAGGTTGCATCATCTTTGGTAAACAGCCCTGCGTATCCAGGCGTGGCCATCAACTCTGAAGCATTTGCATAATTGTCCAATTTTAACAAATCCAGACTCTTCGTAGCCCAGGGATATTCATCGACCTGCATAATTATCTGGCGAGGCCTATCCTTATCTCCTGCGATATTTTCACCATCTTTGTAATAAATTCCCTCTATTTGCGATAAAACTTCAGAGTTATATCTACCTTCAAGATAAAGACCCATTACAAGTTCAGAAAAAGTCTCCTCTCCTTCACGTATTACTGCAATCTGAAAATCAGAATCCTTTAATGTATCATTTGGCAATGCTGAAGGATGATGCCCGCCAACAACTCTTATTGCTTGTGGCAATGTCTCCTTTACTAATCTAGATATCTTCGCAGCCTCATTAAAATATGGGGTCAAGGATATAACCCCTACCAAATCTGGCCGAGACTTCCTTAAATACCCTTCCAGGTCAAAATTTATTTCTTCTGCCTGAAGGTCTAATATCTCTACATCAAAATTGGGGTATTGGGTCTTATCACTAAATATAAATTGAGTTTTTCCCAATCTCTTAAAGAATTCAAGAAGGAATGCTTTGTCTCTCAGTGATGAGGCCAACATCATAAGACCCAATGGCCAACGAATAGGCTTCTCAGTTTGGGACTTAATCCGGGGCTGGATTAACAGGATTTTATATTGGGCAACCTTACTATCAACCTGCCTTGCCTTCTCGTGGGCTTCTTCGATAGACTGTCTTTGTAATCTCCAATAGGCTTCAACTGGCTCATGGACTGAGGCTTTGAGGTTTTTGGGGTAGGTGATACGGGCAACATCTTTAGGAATGAAGATTCTTAAGTGTGCTTCATCGGGTATTTCATCTTCAAAGTAGACTAAGCCATAGACATCTTGGAAGGCGCCCACAACTGGAGGGGCATGGACTCGGTTGTTGCTGAACAGTCTCCTTATTAACCTAGCTGCATCACGTTGTCCTTGTCTGTACAGTTCTGCTTCTGCGCGAGTTATGACTTCTTCGGTTACTAAGAGTCCCTGCCAATTTGGTATCTGGCTTAAGGTATTGTCTACGTCCTCTTGGGAAGGCATTCTCTTTGCGCCTGGGCGAAGGAGCGTGGAGGGTTGAGAGGGAAGGTCCGACGCCAAACCACCAGTAGCGAAATCTTGCTGTAACACTAATTGCAAGGCTGCAGGATTAATTTCTTTATCTTTCTCAAATATAGCGGCATCTGAAAAACAGCTGTCTGTTAAATCACAGGAATCGGATTGCCATTTCTTCCCGCTGATTAAATTCAAACCTACCTCTGCCAAATTAGCATATTCAACCGGCTGGCGTGCATTAGCTACATAAAGAAGGTCACCAATTTTCATTGAAGATATAAGATTCATATAAAACATCATATCTCTGCTCAAGAGGCCGCTTGTCCCGGGAAGTTTTACTATATGGATTGCTCCTGCCTGGCTTATCTCTTCGGGAATAAACTCTGAAACGTCCTTCTTATACAAAATAAAGGTAATGATTTGTCTGTTTGTTAATAACCTCGCTTTGAATTCTATCCTTTGGCCGTCCTCGCTAAAAACTGGCTCGCCAGCAAATTCTGCCGGTGGAATGCTTGATAACTGTCGGGTTCGTTTTGCATTTTCTATATCTTCTTTGGATTTCAAATTATTAAAGGCATTATTATCTGCCAAGATAAATGTATTTATTGCAGGATATAATTTTATAACTTTTATCACCGTAAACCTATCTTGGCTAATACCTGCAGCAGGATAATAAGCTACTGCGGGCGTGTGGTTTACGAGGCGCTATCCCATATACTGTCTGCAACAATTCCTTTAACTCGGAGAGGGCGTTGGGATGAGAAGAGATTGCTTCTACCAATCTACGGATATCATTACTTGCATTACTATAGTCTTCAGCTAAGACGTAAACGTCATTTACTATGCGAATAGCAATAATGTTTTCGATTCCGTAAGCGCTTACTAAACCACGTTCCGCATAAAGAACGCTGTTTCTAGTCTTAAGGGCTAGAGTATCATTTATCAAGAGGTTATTGTTGTCATCTTCTCTGGCTTTAGTTATTTGGACTGGGATTGGCTCTAATTTCTTCTCGGCATAATGTGCAAGTTGGGAATTCCTGCTTAATTCGCCGTGAACATCCTTTACCTTTTGGTCATTGGCGTGTCCTTGCACAATTGTAACTACATCTTGGTCAACTGCAATGATAAAATCTTTTAGGCCCTTGGCATGCACAGTGATTTCTTTATCGCCTATTACCGATACGTTAGAGCAGTCTTGGAATTTAGCTTCGCCTTGGGTAATTAGATTACCATTATTATCAATGTGTTGGGGATACTTCTGTTGATATAGTTCCCTTAAGGCCCGGAAAGAGCCTACATCATCCCAGGAGAAATGGGCCATAGACATCAACATACCTACTCTGCTGGTATTACCGTCGGATACAGGCTCACCCACCACATGGTCAATAGATGCCGGGGCTTTGTCTGCCTTCCAGCCAGCCATAGTCTTAAAGATTTCTTCGGCTACCTGCTGCTCATTTGGTTTGCCTGCACTGGCTCTGAACCTTTGGAACAGTTGATAATAATTATTCTTCTTGTTTCTCTTTCCTGCCTGAGCAACATTGTCGCCAGCCACATCCTCCAAGGCCTTAAACCAGGTCTTGACACTGGCAACATAATAGCCGCCGTTCCAGAAATATTTATTCTT
>CAZEQA010000003.1:0-28700 GCA_964514265.1 uncultured Planctomycetia bacterium
CCTTGAGCGCACAGGAGAGGATAGCGTTTTTGTTAGACAGAGGAAGTTTCCAGGAATTGGAGTCTCAGATAAGACCCATTGATTCCCTTCAGTTTAAAGGCCCCATAGCCTATAAGCAAAAGTTGGCTGAAGAGCAAAAAAGGACAAATTTGTCTGATGCCTGTATAGTGGGAGAGGGCCGAATGCTTGGGAAGAAGCTAATTCTCGGAGTAACTGACTCCCGGTTCATGATGGGTTCGATGGGCTCGGTAGTGGGTGAAAAATTGACCCGGGCGATTGAATTGGCCACCCGCTTGAGGCTTCCTTTAATCATTGTTTCCGGCTCAGGCGGTGGCGCAAGAATGCAGGAGGGGATGTTGTCTTTGATGCAGATGGCCAAGACCTCGGCAGCCCTTTCCCGGCACGCCAGCCAAAGACTTTTGTTTATTTCTGTTCTTACCAATCCTACTATGGCGGGGGTAATGGCCAGCTTTGCTTCTTTAGGCGATGTGATTATTGCCGAGCCCAAGGCGCTTATTGGCTTTACCGGCCCGCGGGTAATCGAACAGACCATCAGGCAGAAATTACCCGAAGGCTTTCAAAGTTCGCAATTTCTACTTGAGCACGGCTTAGTCGATATGATAGTTGCCCGAAAAAATTTGAAGGATACTTTATCCCGACTTTTAGATTATTTAAATAAAGCCCAGACTTATGGAGCGAAGCGAACATAAGTCTGTGGCTGAATTTACCCCACACCCAGATATTACGAAGAGAGTCTACGTAATATCTGGGTGTGGGGTCCAATTCACACAAGCTAAAGTAGAAAAACATAAGAAGATTGATTTACGTCGCTTTGCTCCGTAAATCAAGTGCTCATTGGAGGTACAATGGCACAGGTAAGTTTAAAAAATGTAAGTAAAATTTTCCCTCCCGATGTTGTGGCAGTCAAGGATGTAAATCTGGGTGTGGAAAACAAAGAATTCCTGGCTTTAGTTGGTCCTTCGGGGTGCGGAAAGTCCACCACCTTGCGCATGGTTGCCGGTTTAGAAAAGGCAACACAGGGTAAGATCTATATTGGCGATAAAATGGTAAATGATGTCCCGGCAAAAGATAGAAATATCGCCATGGTCTTCCAGAATTATGCCCTTTATCCCCACATGACAGTATTTGAAAATATGGCCTTTGGCCTGAAACTGCGCAAATACCCAAAGCTTGAGATTAAAAACAGGGTCCTTGAGGCAGCCCAGATTTTGGGAATTAAGTCTCTCTTGGAAAGAAAGCCCCGCGAGCTTTCCGGAGGACAAAGGCAGAGAGTGGCAGTGGGAAGGGCCATTGTGCGTAAACCTTTAGCCTTTTTATTTGATGAACCTTTAAGTAACCTGGATGCAAAATTCCGCGTGCAGATGAGAGCCGAAATAAGCAAACTCCATATTAGGCTTCAGGCAACAATGATTTATGTAACCCACGACCAGATAGAGGCGATGACCATGGGTGAACGTATCGTGGTAATGAAAGACGGCGTAATTCAGCAGATTGCCGACCCCATTAATCTTTACGACCATCCCACTAATAAGTTTGTCGCTGGCTTTATCGGTTCGCCCCCGATGAATTTTATTGAGGGCGTAATTAAAAAGATGGACGGGAAACTTTTCTTTGACGAAGGAAGTTTTCAGGTAAAGGTAGTGGATGAGATGGTTTCTGAGGTATCCCCTTACGAAAGCAAAGAGATTACTTTTGGCATCAGGCCAGAAGACATTTACGATAAATTGTTTATGCAAGATGCCCCGCAGGGAAATTGCCTTACAGCCACCTGCGAGTTTATTGAACCTTTAGGCTCGGAGGTATATTTGCACCTTGTCTCTCCGAACAGGAAACACACCTTTGTCGCTAGGGTAGGCGGACATGCTAAGCCCGGAATAAATCAGGACTTAAATCTAGTCTTTGATATGGGCAAGGTCCACTTCTTCGACAAAAAGAGCGAAAAAGCCATTATCTGATGAGTTCCAGCCTTATCCTCTTTTTAAATTTTGTTATTATCCTCAGCGCGATTTGCTTTACAGAAACTGCGGTATTAATCTTTGGCGCTTTAGGGTTTTTAGTTGTTCTGATGAGCAACTTCTCTTCTCCCGGATTTAAAGTTTTTTCCGGCCTCTTGTTACTAATGACTACTTTAATATTATATCTTTATTGTTTAAGGATAAGCCGTCTTATCCGGAGAGATAATGTAGAATTAGAGAATATGGAGGGAGAAAAAAATATTTTGGCTGTGGAGTTACAACATTTGCGCCTGGAAAACAGCACCCTTAAACAAAAATTGCAGAGATATACTGCGTTGAAAGATTTAACCGAAACTTTAAGCTCTACTTTGTCTTTAGATACAGCCGTCCCTTTAATTACCGACGAGACCTTTAAGATTATAGATAAATCCTGCGCTTGCCCACTCTATTTAGTAGATAATGAAAAACAACTTCTATACTTGGCAGGGGCGAAAGTTCAGGATACTCATTATGAAATAAAGGCTAAAAGGGGCGATATGTTCGACAACTGGGTTTTTAAACAGCGCACACAACTGATGGTAGAAGATACAAAAAAGGATTTTAGATTTAATGCCAATGGGGTTAAAGACGAAGACTTAAGGGGTGTTCGGTCTTTAATTTCTGTACCTTTAATCAGCGCAAATAAGGCTCTGGGTATTTTACGCTTGGATAATACTTCTTGCGAGGCCTATTATGCGGATGACCTGCGCCTTCTAGATATTATCTCGCATTTAGCCGCAGTGGCCATACAAAATGCAATGTTTTATCAAAGGACTAAAGAATTGGCAATAACCGATGGCTTAACCGGCCTTTTTGTGCATAGATATTTTCAGGAACGCTTTGACCAGGAGATTTTCCGTGCTTTCCGGACAGATTCTCAATTTGCCTTTTTAATGCTTGATATAGATAACTTTAAGGGTTATAACGACAAATATGGGCATATAGCCGGCGATATCATCTTAAAACAAATTGCTAAATTAATAAGCTCAAGCGTCAATCTCGGAGATATAGTCGCCAGATACGGCGGAGAAGAGTTTAGCATCCTTTTAGTGGATACAACTAAGCCAGAGGCCTTAAAAACAGCCGAGAGGATTAGGAAAAGAATAGAGGAGGAAAGGTTCCTCTTACGCAGAGAAGTTACCAGAGTAAGCATCTCCGGGGGAATAGCCCTTTTCCCCGACGATGAGAGGGAGAAAGAAGGCCTTATACGAAGGGCAGACCTGGCTCTTTATAAGGCCAAGGATGAGGGAAAAAATAGGATATGTACATCTTAAATTTGTTTATTATCCCTGTGGTATTAGTAAGTCTTTTTTGTCGAGTTGAATTTTCTTATATAATATCTCTTCTTTGTAGTTTAGGGGCAGCAACTTTTATTTATCTCCACCAAAGTCTGCCAAATATATTATTTACTATCGCTATTTTTAACCTCACACCTTTGTTTTGCTTAAAACTTGTCTCTATTTCTCAAAGGCGCACACTTTCCATAAAGGCCAGCAAAGCCGAAGCCAGGCTTTCCTATCAAAAGATGCAAAAAGAGCGCTCTATAATTAGACAGTCGAATTCGCATCTAAACGAAAAGGCCTTTCAGATTTCAGAACTTTATAAAATAACCCGCGATATGTCTGAAGTTTCAAATACTAAGGACGTCTTTAATATTTTCGGGAAAAAAATAACAGAGCTGTTTCGGTTTAAGAGGTGCCGGCTGATTTTAATAGACGAAGATGCGGGAGTTCTCGAGATAGAGAAGGTATTGGAATTGAAATATCCCCAACCCCATGTGCAGCAAACGGATGCGGAGACAAATGATAGGGAGATATTAAAGCAGAGTTTGCGTACGCAAAATATTAGTTACATTGAACGTAGTTCTACTGTTTTATTTCCCTTAATTGCGGAGAATAAGCTTTTTGGCACTTTGGCGGTAGAGGGTTTGCCTTTAAATAGGTCAGAGGATTTTTCCACTTTGGTTAATCAATTTTGTTTGGTGATGGAAAGAATAAAACTGTATGAGAAAATACAAAAGTTGGCAATTAACGATGGTCTGAGTGGCCTTTTTGTGCGCCGGTATTTCCTGCTGCGTTTGGATGAAGAGGTAAAAAGAAGCGTCCGACATAATTTACGCCTCGCCTTTTTGATGATAGATATAGACCATTTTAAACAGTGCAATGACAGCTTCGGCCATTTAACTGGAGATGTGGTCTTAAAAGAGACAGCCAGACAAATTAAAGCCTGTGTACGTGAGATAGATTTGGTGGCAAGATTCGGAGGGGAGGAGTTTTCTGTGCTCTTGCCAGATACAGACAAAGAAGGCGCTCGCAATGTTGCCGAAAGGATTCGCTCAAGCATAGAGAGGCAAAAGATTAAGGCCTACGATGAGACTATGAATGTCAAGGTAAGCATCGGAGTGTCGGCTTTCCCCGAAGACTCAACTAATGCCCAAAGCCTGATTGATAAATCTGACCAGGCCCTTTATCGCGCCAAGCAAGAAGGACGCAATAGGGTATGCGTTTTTGAGAGTTGAAATTTTAGTTCCTTTAAGATAAAATAATAGTCTATCTATAGGGGGTGAAAGTGAAGATATTTATCGATACTGCCAACATTGAGCAGATTAAAGAGGCGAAAGACTTAGGGTTACTTGACGGAGTAACTACTAATCCCACGTTGGTAGCAAAAGAGAAAAGGAATTTCGTGGATTTGATTAAGGAAATTCATAGCATTGTAGACGGTCCTATTAGTACCGAGGTAGTGAGTCTTGAGACCTCGGGTATGGTTGAGGAGGCAAAAAGGCTTGCCAAAATAGGTAAAAATATTACGATTAAGATTCCTTTGACTGCCGCCGGCTTAAAGGCGGTCAGGATTTTAAACCCGGAAAAGATTAAGACCAATGTAACCCTTTGTTTTTCTCCCACTCAAGCCCTTTTGGCGGCTAAGGCCGGAGCGACATTTATCAGCCCTTTTATTGGCCGACTCGACGATATAAGCCACCAGGGTATGGGCCTTGTACGCGAGATTAAACAAATTTATGCCAACTACGGCTATAAGACAGAGATTATTGTGGCCAGCATTCGGCATCCCTTACATATTCTGGAGGCGGCTAAAATAGGCGCAGATATCGCTACCGTCCCTTTCAACGTTTTAGAAAAACTCATTAAACACCCCTTAACAGATATCGGTATAGAGAGGTTCTTGCGGGACTGGCAGAGTCTAACGGATGAAGAGAAGGACTTTTGATGGGGCGGATATACGCATGCAGTAATACTGTCATATCTGTTTTAATCTTTTGTATTTTTTCTGTAGCGTGGGCAGAAGAAGAAAAATCGCCTATCACCTGCCAGGGGGATAAATTAGAATTTCTGGAAGCCCAACAGGAACTTATGGCTTACGGAAATGTGCAGGTTTTCTACGAGGATTTAACGATAACCTGTGATAAGATTAACATCTTTTTGGATACCAAGGATGGAGTGGCTGAAGGCAACGTTATTTTCTATCAAGAGGATTCAATTTTAACTGGTGATAAGGTCGAATATAATTTTGACACTCAAACCGGGACAATTTACAAAGCAGGATACGCCTCACAGTTAGTATATGGCAAAGGCCCCAAGGCAGTCAAAGAGGGGCCCAAAGAACTATCTATGCGCAACAGTTACATGACTACCTGTGACCTTGCCGAACCCCATTACCGTATTTACTCAAAGACTGCCAGGATTTTTCTCGACGACAAAGTAGTAATGCGCCATGTTATTGTCTATATATTCGATATTCCGCTATTATACCTGCCTTATTATAGCTATGCCCTAAAGCCCGAGCGTCCTAAAGTAACTATTCTTCCGGGCAAGGACAAAGATTGGGGATATTATGTTTTGACTGCCTGGCGTTATGAATTCAGCCGGTATCTTAAGGGAATTCTACATTTAGATTACCGGGAAAGAAGAGACTTTTCCAGTGGTTTCGATAACTATTATGAAACCTCAAAATTCGGTAAAGGTTTTGTGAAGACCTACTATATGAATGAAAGGACTGTGGAAGGGAACCGCCTCTGGAAACAGCCACGCATTACTCACGAAAGAGAAAGATATCTGATTCAGAACCGCCATAGCTGGGATATCGATGAGGATACAGACTTAAGGTCTGAATACTGGGGCGTAAGCGATACAGATATGTTAAAAGATTATTTTTACTACAAAGATTACGAAAGGCAACCTGACCCGAAGTCTTACCTCTCCATTATCAGAACCAGGCCCAATTATACAGTTAGTCTTTTAGGCCAGAGGAGGTTTAATAAAGTCTTTACGCGCTTAGAGTACCAACCGGAAGTAAAGTTGGATATACCGAATCTAAGAATAGGCGGTGGAGGCTCAAAATATTATTGGAAATCATATAACTCTTTTGCTAATTTGAGCAGAAAATATGCCCATCCCAGCAATATAGATGAAGATACGGTTAGGGTTGATACATATAATCAAATATCGCGCGTTTCTAAATTGGGCTTTTTGCATATCACTCCTTATGCAGGCGAAAGAGAGACTTATTATACCAAAGATAAGTATGGTGAGCGCGATTGGTGGCGCGGGGCGTTCTATGCGGGTGTAGATGTAGAAACCAAATTTTATCGCATCTTTAACGTGGGAAGCAATAAATGGGGTTTGGATATCAATAATTTAAGACATGTAATTACGCCGAGTGTGGGATACAGCTATATCCGTACACCCACAATTGTTCCTGAGAAACTTTTCCAGTTTGACGGCCTGGATGCCGTTGATAGACTTAATCGATTTACCTTTTCTTTAGAGAATAAGTTGCAGACTAAAAGAAAAGTTGGAGATGAGAGCGGAGAAAGGTTTGCGGGCGTAGATCTGGCGCGTTTGCTTATCACTACCCATTATGATTATAGACTTCCCGCAGGGAGTAAACTTTCCAATGTCAATTTTGATTTTGAATTTACGCCTTTTAATTGGCTGACTTTGGAATTTGATACTGACTACGACCACCGTCAGGATAGATTTAAGACCTGCAATCTTGATATTTATGCTGATAAAGGAGATAAATGGACGTTTGGCTTGGGCTATTCCTACGCGCACGAAGACCATAGCGAGGCGGCCTTTGAGTTAGCTTTTAAACCTACACCTCTGTGGAAATTGGGAATATATGAGCGTGTGATGTTTAAAGGTTATCCCTATAGTAAGAAAAATATTAACAGCCTGAGAGTGCAGGAATACAGAATAGTGCGCGACCTTCACTGCTGGACATCAGAAATTCTCTACACAGTCTCGCGGGGTGAGGGAGAAAGCATATATCTTGTCTTTCGCTTAAAGGCCTTTCCGGAGATGCCCATAGAATTTGGCACGCATTACCACCGGCCAAAGCCGGGTTCTCAGAACCCGATTAGGTGATTTAGAAGTATAAAGGAAAAAGCGCCTGACCCCTTTTTGAAAAAGCGCCTAAAAAGCGCCTGACCCCTTTTTAAGGAGTGAAAAGTGGATATCTGTATTGTTGGAACAGGGCATGTGGGTTTAGTTACTGGGGCATGTTTTGCCGAACTAGGAAATCAAGTTATCTGCGCGGACAAAAACTCGTCTAAGATTGCCGGCCTTGTGAAGTCTATTATGCCCTTTTATGAACCGGGATTAAAAGAGATGGTGGCAAAGAATGTGCAGAAAAAGAGATTGACTTTTACTACAGATTTAAAAGAGGCGGTAAAAAAATCCCTGATTATCTTTATTGCCGTAGGCACGCCTCCCAAGGAAAATGGTGAGGCCGACCTCAGCGATATTGAGCGGGTAGCCCAAGATATAGCACGTTATATGCCTTCCTACCGGTTAATAGTGGAAAAGAGCACTGTTCCGGTAGAGACAGGCAAATGGGTTGAACATACTATTAGAGTCAATGCTCGGGGTAAGAAGAAATTTGATGTGGCTTCAAACCCTGAGTTTTTAAGAGAAGGTTCAGCCATAGAAGACTTTATGCATCCTGACAGAGTGGTATTGGGGACAGAGAGTAAAAGGGCCAAAGACATTCTTATGGAACTGTATAAACCTTTGAAAGCACCCATAATAGTGACCGATATCAAAAGTGCCGAGATTATTAAGCACGCCTCTAATTCATTTTTGGCTACCAAGGTATCTTTTATTAATGCCATTGCCAATATTTGCGAGCGGGTAGGGGCCGATGTAGCAAAGGTAGCTGAGGGTGTGGGTTCAGATAAACGTATTGGAAACCAATTTTTGAATGCTGGCTGTGGGTACGGGGGCTTTTGTTTCCCCAAAGACATCGAGGCCTTTATTCGTATCGCCGAAAAGAAAAGATATGACTTCCAGCTCCTCAAAGCGGTAAGAAAGATAAACGAAGAGCAAAGAGATTTAATGTTAAAGAAAATAGAGAATACCCTCTGGAATGTTAAGGGCAAGACCATTGGCATATTGGGCCTTTCTTTTAAGCCAGATACAGATGATTTGCGCTTTGCCCCATCCATTGATATTATTAAAAAGCTAAAATTGGATGGAGCTAAGATTCGCGCCTTTGACCCCCAGGCAATGCCGGGCGCGCGTAAGATTTTTAAGGATATTAAGTTTTGCAAGGATGTCTATGCGGCTGCTAAAGGTAGCGACTGTTTGGTTATTCTCACCGAATGGAATGAATTTAAGGAATTAGATTTTAAAAGGATAAAGAAGTTACTCAAACAGCCGGTGATTGTCGACGGCCGCAATATCTATGATCCGCAAAAGATGAAGAAGATGGGATTTCGGTATTTTGGCATAGGACGCAGTTGATTTCGGATAAGGTAGGCTCGGAGAGTCTTTGCACCAATTTGTTCTTTGACTTTGCTCGGTGTTTTGTTCCGCTCGCTGAATTTTTTTGCCGACTTGTGGCACTTAGCAGCTCGCTCATTTGGCAAAATTCCATCGTAAGAGGCTAAGTTGGCTATTCTCGGTCAGTTTTGCCATTCGTTCGCTGTAAGTCCTCACAGGTCGTTTGCCAAAAAAATTCTAATGCTCGCTCCACAAAACACCTTACAAAGTGGAAATGGCGACGTTGTCTCTCGCCCAATTTTCGAAGTCTACCGCCAATCCAATGTGGAAGGGAAGGAAAATGATCGAAGGGGTAAAGCTTAAGAAGTTAAAGGTCGTTCCTGATGAACGCGGCAGGCTGATGGAGATCTTACGCAGCGACGATGAGATCTTTCAAGAGTTTGGTCAGGTTTATATGACCACGGCCAAACCGGGCATTGTGAAAGCCTGGCATGCGCATAAACTGCAAACGGATAATTTTACCTGCGTTTTTGGCAGAATAAGACTGGCACTTTATGACGCAAGAGAAAGTTCCAAAACCTTTAAGCAGATTCAAGACTTCGTTATTAATTTAGAAAATCCCATGCTTGTGCAGATACCCGCGAATGTTTATCACGGATTTAAATGTATCGGAGATAAAGAGGCAATAGTAATCAATACGGTTACCCGGGCCTATAATCACGGAAATCCGGATGAATACAGAATTGACCCTTATGAAAATGACATACCTTACAATTGGAGAGAATAGATGGCCGAATTAAAGGGAGTAGTTTTAGCAGGAGGCCTAGGCAAGAGATTGGGGCTTTTGACTAAAATAGCCAATAAGCATCTTTTGGCTATTGGGCCCAAGCCGATGATCTACTATCCCATCCAGACACTTGTGGATGCAGGGATAAGGGATATAATGATTGTTACCGGTGGAAATAACGCCGGAGATTTCTTAAGACTTTTGGGTAATGGCAGCGAATTCGGTTTGAAGCATATCAATTATACCTATCAGAGAGGAGAAGGTGGTATTGCCGAAGCCTTAGGGCTTGCAGAGCACTTTGCGGAAGGCAAAAAGATAGTGGTAATACTCGGCGACAATATTATTGAAAAATCAATCAAAGAATATGTGGAAAAATTTAAGGCGCAAGAAACTGGGGCTAGAATCCTGGTTAAAGAGGTAAAGGACCCCCAGCGCTTCGGAGTAGTAGAATTTAAAGATGGTAAAATTATTTCTATAGAGGAAAAACAGAAGAAACCGAAAACTAATTATATTGTTACCGGGATTTATATGTATGATGCCCAGGTATTTGATATTATTAAGGCCCTGAAGCCATCAGATAGAAATGAATTAGAGATAACCGATGTAAATAACGCCTATTTGAACCGCAATCAACTTTATTACGATATCTTAGATGGCTGGTGGACAGACGCCGGGACCTTTGATTCTCTTTTGCGGGCGAATAATCTAGCAGCCGAGAAATTCCGTCGAGAGAAACTATGAAAAAGAAGATTCTGGTTACAGGCGGAGCCGGATTTATTGGCTCCAATTTTATTAGGCATATCCTGAATAAATATTCAGATTATCAGGTTATTAATCTGGATAAATTGACTTACGCTGGACGTAGAGAAAATTTAAAAGATATAGAACATAACCCTCGCTATAAATTTGTCAAGGGTGATATCTGCGATGCAAAAGTTGTGGAGCAAGCCGTTAAGGATTGCGAGATACTCATCAATTTTGCCGCAGAAAGCCACGTCGACAGGTCAATTGTTGATGCTTCCGAGTTTATTCGGACTAATGTCTATGGCACATATGTACTTTTAGAGGCTGCGAAGAAATATAAGACTTCGCTTCTTTGTCAAATTAGTTCCGATGAAGTGTATGGGAGCAGAGAAAAAGGGTTTTTTAAAGAGACAGATGCGCTTAAACCTAGTAGCCCCTATTCGGCGAGCAAGGCAGCAGCAGACCATCTGGCTCATTCCTATTATGTTACATATAATTTGCCCATTATGATTGTGCGTTCGACCAATAACTTTGGTCCCAATCAATATCTTGAAAAGGTAATCCCTCTTTTTATTACCAATGCCTTAAGAAGCAAAAGACTTCCCGTTTACGGTGACGGCCAAAATATTCGAGATTGGATATATGTATTGGATAATTGCCAGGCAATAGATTTTATCGTTCATAAGGGAAAGATTGGTGAAATTTACAACGTGGCGGGCAAAAATCAGGTGAAAAATATAGATTTAACCCGCTCTATCCTCAAGATTATGGATAAAACTGAAGAACTGATTAAATTTGTTAAGGACCGCCCTGGTCACGACCGACGCTATGCTATTGATTGCGCTAAAATAGAGAAACTGGGCTTCAAGCCCCGCCATAATTTTAAGCAGGCGCTGAAAGAGACGGTAGAGTGGTACCGGAATAACCGTGATTGGTGGCAAGACATTGGCAAGAAATAAAATATGAAGAAAGAACTATACATCGTCGCCGGGCATAACGGAGCCGGCAAATCTACCTTTCTTAAGGAATTCGTTAAGGATAGAAATCTTAAGTATATTGATGTGGATGAGATATCTAAGGATATTTATATAGATAAGTTTTCTCTTCTATCTATTAAAGCAGGCAAAATTGCACTTAAAAGGATGGAGAGACTTAGAAAAGAAAAGATGAATTTTGCTGTAGAAACTACGCTTTCTGGAAAGATGTGGAAAGCCCTCGTCAATAATTTCAAGAAAAGCAATTATTATACAACAGTATTCTTTATATATTTGGACACTCCCGAAGAGGCAATAAAAAGAATAGGTGTGAGGATAAATAAAAAGGGACATTATGTTGCTAAAAGCGTAGTTTATAGAAGATATTTTAGAAGTATTAAAAACTTTTGGTTTACCTATAAAAGATTAGCAGATAAGTGGTTTCTAATAAATAATTCTGGCGATACTCCGCTTTTGGTAGCTTATGGTAAAGGAGAAACTTATAATTTAATAGATAAGAATAATTTCAAAAGGTTTTTGTTCATAGTCAGCAGAGGAGGAAAATATGAAGAGTAAACAATTGCCTAGATCTATCTATCAAGAAGTTGTGGAAACCCTTACGATATTTATTAAAGCGGTAAGAAAAGCTCAAAAGGAAAATAGAAGATTAGGCTTACCCAATGTATATTGTGAAGAAGGAAAGATTTTCTATCAACTTCCAAATGGCAGAATTACTGATAGAATTTCTAAAAGGCTTAGTTATATGATTGCATATAAATCCTTACAGAAAAGATGAAAGTATTAATTACCGGTTCAAGTGGGATGCTAGGCAGTGCGCTTTGCCAAGAGTTAGCCGATAAGTATGAGCTTGTAGGAATGGATATTTCAAACCCTACGCCCTACGCCCTACGTCCTACGTCCTTTATTCAGTGCGATATTGCCAATAGAGAAAAGACGGTTGCTGAGATTATTTCGCTAAAACCGGATCTGGTCATCCACGCTGCTGCCTATACGGATGTAGAGGGTTGCGAGAGAGACCCCCAAAAGGCACATCGAATTAATGCCCAGGGTACAGAGACAGTAGCTTTGGCCTCTCAGAGCTGTAGTGCCTTTCTCTGGTATATCAGTACAGATTTTGTATTTGATGGGAAAAAAAAGACGGCATATATAGAGCTAGACTCGCCTAATCCCATTAACATCTATGGTCATTCAAAGTTAGAGGGAGAAAAATATGTCCAATCTATCTTAAAAAGATTTATTATCGTCAGATCCAGCTGGCTATTTGGTAAAGGTGGCAGAAACTTTGTAGATAGCTTTTTAAAGAAGGCGCAAAGCGAAAAAGAGATAAAGGTGGTTAATGACCAATTCGGTTCACCTACTTATGCAAAAGACTTGGCGCAGGCAATCGGTAAATTAATCGATTTGAACAGAAATCTAAGTGGTATTTATCATATCACTAATTCTGGTAGTTGCTCCTGGTATGAGTTTGCGCAGGCAGTGAAAGAAATTGCCAACTTAGAAATAGAAATTGTGCCGGTATCTTCAGAGCAATATTGCAGTCCCACAAAGCGCCCGAAGATGTCCATATTGGAAAATAGGCGTTATCAGAAAGATACAGGGGAGAAATTGAGGCATTGGAGAGAGGCCCTAAAGGAGTATTTGTTAGGATGAGCGAAAGAAAATTGAGAGATAAAATCGGCAGTAAAAAAGCCAAAGTGGGTATAATTGGTTTAGGATATGTAGGTTTGCCTTTAGCCGTACTCTTTGCTCAAAAAGGGTTTCAGGTATTTGGTATGGATATAGATAAAAATAGGCTCAGGCGGGCAAAGAGAGGACAATCTTACATCTTAGATGTTCCCAGCGAAGAGTTGAGGAAAGTGATTTTAAAGAAGAGATTGCAAGTTACCGATAACTTCATTGTTATCCAGAAACTTGATGCAGTGATCATTTGCGTTCCTACACCTTTAAAAGAGAAAAAAGAGCCTGATGTTTCATATATTGTCTCGGCTGTAGAAAATATAAAAAAATTTATGAAAAGAGGCCAAATTGTAGTTTTAGAGAGCACCACTTATCCGGGAACAACAGAAGAGGTTATTCTGCCGATGTTGGCATCGAAAGGATTCAAGGAAGGTAGAGACTTTTATCTGGCCTTTTCGCCAGAAAGGATTGATCCGGCTAATCCTAGATACAAGACGAAAAATACCCCGAAGGTAATTGGAGGTATTTCGCCGCAGTCAAGCCGCATGGCTAGACTTTTGTATTCCCAGGTAGTCAATAAAGTTGTGCTGGCATCATCGACTAAAGTAGCGGAGATGGCTAAGCTTTTGGAAAACACCTTTAGGATTGTCAACATCGGACTGGTAAACGAAATTATGTTGATGTGCGATAAGCTGGGCATTGATGTCTGGGAAGTCATTGATATTGCCAAGACCAAGCCCTATGGCTATATGCCCTTTTATCCTGGGCCAGGCGTAGGTGGGCACTGTATAGGAGTGGATCCAATCTATCTTTCATGGAAGGCACGAGGATATGGTTTTGAGGCCCGCTTTATTGAACTGGCTTCGCATATCAACTCCCAGATGCCCCATTATGTGGTGGAAAGGGTGACCAGGGCACTTAACAAATATAAAAAGCCCTTAAAAAGCAGCAAAATCTTAATTATCGGAATAGCTTACAAGAAAGATGTCAAAGACTTAAGAGAATCTCCTGCTGTAGAAGTTATCAATATCCTCCAAAATGAAAAAGCAGCACTCTCCTATTACGATCCTTACTTGCCTTATTTAAAAATAGATAACATCGACTTAAAAAGTGTAAAGTTCAATCGCGCCAGTTTCAATGATAAGGATTGTGTGGTTATTATCACCGATCACTCAAATGTGGATTATGAGTTTATATTGAGACATTCTTCTTTAATCGTAGATACGCGTAATGCCTGCAAAAATATTAGAGGAAAAAAAGATAAGGTGGTTAAGTTATGAGTACTTATTTGGTTACCGGCGGAGCGGGATTTATCGGCTCCAATATTGTGGAGACCCTGGTAAAAAGAGGCGAGAGGGTTAAAGTTATTGATAATTTTGTCGCTGGAAAAAGAGAAAATCTTACATCCGTATTAGATAAGATAGAATTAGTCGAAGGGGATATCCGGGATCTTCCTCTTTTGAAAAAGATAACCAAAGATACAGATTATATATTGCATCAAGCCGCACTTCGCTCTGTTCCTAAGTCAGTGGGCGACCCTGTTTCTTATAATGAAGTTAATGTAGGGGGAACTTTAAATGTGCTCTTGGCAGCTAAAGAGGCGAAGGTGAAACGGGTAGTTTTTGCCTCTTCTAGTTCGATATATGGAGATACAGAGACTTTTCCGGAGAAAGAGACTCATCTTCCTTTACCTATTTCGCCTTATGCTGCTTCCAAATTAGCCGGAGAGCATTATTGCCACGTTTTCAGTAAGATATACGGGTTAGAGACCGCGTGTTTACGTTATTTTAATGTCTTTGGGCCCCGACAGAGCCTAGAAAGTCAATACGCGGTAGTTGTGCCCAGATTTATCATCAATATGCTGAACAATGAATCCCCACCTGTTCATGATGATGGCAAACAATCGCGTGATTTTACCTATATTGACAATGTGGTGGAGGCAAATATCCTGACAGCTCACACGCCAGGAATATTTGGAGAAGTATTCAATATTGCCTGCGGAAAAGATTACACAGTTTTAGATTTAGTTGAATATCTAAATAGAATAATGGGCAAAAGTCTAAAACCAATATTTACCCCTCCCAGGCCCGGAGATGTGCCACGGACCTTGGCCGATATCTCCAAAGCCCGTAAACTTTTGAAATTGGAGATAAAAGTCAATTTTGAGCAGGGCTTAAAAAAGTCGGTAGATTGGTTTAAAGAACATAAAAAAGAATATGAAAATTCCGGTATTTGACTTAACAAGGCAATTTCAAGAGAGTAAGGGAGAAATTTTTGCTGGCCTGAAAGATGTACTGGCAAGCGGTTCCTATATTTTAGGTAAAAATGTTTCTGTTTTTGAACAGGAATTTGCTAAATACTGTGGAGCTAAATATGCTATAGGTGTAGCTTCAGGCACCGATGCCTTAAAAATAGCACTACGCTCCTGCGACATAAAAGAGGGAAATGAAGTAATTACTACTCCTTTTACCTTTGTAGCTACTGCGGAGGCTATTCATAGTGTGGGGGCAAAAATAGTCTTTGTAGATATTGATTTACATTCCTATACTATGGACACGCAGGAAATAGAAAAAAGGATTAACCGAAGGACCAGGGCAATCGTTTGTGTTCACCTGTATGGCCAACCCTGCAATATGGACGCTATTACAAAACTTGCCCGTAAATATAAATTAAAATTAATTGAAGACTGTGCCCAGGCTACAGGAGCAGAATATAAAGGGAAAAAAGTAGGGACTTTTGGTAATGCGGGCTGTTTTAGTTTTTATCCCACTAAAAATTTAGGCGCATTTGGTGACGGAGGAATAGTGATAACTGATAACAAACAAATCGCTGAGAAAGCGAAGATGCTCAGGGCCCATGGCAGTAGAAGCAAATACGAACATATTATGCACGGTCTTAACAGCCGCCTTGATGAGTTGCAAGCAGTAATCTTACGTGTAAAGCTTAAGTATTTAGATAAATGGAATAAGGCTCGGCAAGAAAATGCAGCGTATTACAATAAGAGGTTATCTGCTCTGGAAGCGGGAGGATTTATTGTCCGTCCCAAAGAGCAAAATAATACAAAGCATGTTTATCACCTCTATGTGCTCAGGGTGAAAAAACGAGCTGCGCTGATGGAATTTTTAAAATCGCATGGCATCGGCACAGCTTTTCATTATCCTATTCCGCTTCATCTACAGAAGGTATATAAAGGATTAGGCTATTGCCGCAGCGATTTTCCAAATTCTGAATTTGTCGCCAAAGAGATAGTTACCTTCCCGCTTTACCCGGAATTAAAGAAAAAAGAGATAGATTACATCGTAGCTAAATTATACCAATTTTATAAGAGGAGAAAATGAAAAAGGTTCTTATCACAGGAGGAGCCGGCTTTATCGGCTCTCATCTTTGCGAAAGATTGCTCAAAGCGGGTTTTGAGGTTATCTGTATGGATAATCTAATTACGGGCAAAAAAGAAAATATTGCCCATCTTTTAAATAACCGTGATTTTAATTTTATTCAACATGATGTCTCAAGATATATAGACGTTAAAGAAAGCCTGGACTATATCTTGCATTTTGCTTCGCCAGCCAGCCCCATAGACTATCAGCTCTATCCTATCCAGACTTTAAAGGTAGGCTCTTTAGGCACACATAATGCATTAGGTTTAGCCAAAGCTAAAGGAGCCGTTTTTCTTTTGGCTTCGACATCGGAGGTTTATGGCGATCCACTGGTCAATCCGCAAAAAGAAGATTACTGGGGTAATGTCAATTGCGTTGGCCCGCGCGGAGTGTACGACGAGGCAAAGCGTTTTGCCGAAGCCATTACCTTAGCTTATCACCGCACGCACAAAATAGAGACTAAAATTGCCCGTATCTTTAACACCTTTGGTGAAAGAATGCGCAAGGATGATGGGCGGGTAGTACCTAATTTTATTACTCAGGCGCTCCATAATAGACCTCTAACTGTTTATGGTAAGGGCTCTCAGACTCGCAGTTTCTGCTATGTCGATGATTTAGTTAATGGGATTTGTAAACTAATACTTTCTGAGCTTAACGAGCCAGTTAATCTGGGCAACCCTAATGAAATGACCGTTCTGGAGTTGGCCAAAGCGATAATTAAACTGTCCAACAGTAGAAGCAAAATTGTGCATAAACCTCTACCAATAGATGACCCTAAAGTTAGATGTCCGGATATTAAAAAGGCAAAGAGCAATCTTGCCTGGACGCCCCAAGTAAGTTTAGAAGAGGGACTGATAAAAACCATAACCTGGTTCAAAAATACCCTATAAAACTATGAATATTTTAGGAATCTCAGCATTTTACCATGATAGCGCTGCTTGTCTTGTTCAAGACGGCAAAGTAATTTCTGCTGCTCAAGAGGAGCGCTTTACTCGCAAGAAGCACGATTTTTCTTTTCCGAAGAACGCTATTAATTACTGCTTACAAGATAGCGGATTGAAAGGAAAGGATTTAGATTTTGTCGCTTTTTATGACAAGCCCTTTATTAAGTTTGAGCGAATTTTAACCACCTATCTGGCCTATGCACCTGTAGGAATCCGTTCATTTATCAAGGCAATACCCTTATGGATAAAGCAGAAACTCTGGATAAAAGAGTTAATCCGGAAAGAGCTAAGGTTTGAGGGGAAGATTATCTTTCCTGAACATCACCAGTCTCATGCTGCATCGGCATTTTTTCCTTCGCCGTATCAACAGGCCGCCTTTCTTACCATAGATGGAGTGGGAGAATGGACGACAGCAAGTTACGGTATTGGTAAAGATAGTAATATCCAGATTCTCGCCGAAATTCATTTTCCCCATTCTTTAGGTCTTTTATATTCTACGTTTACCTATTATACAGGTTTTAAAGTCAATTCAGGTGAATACAAAGTGATGGGGCTGGCCCCTTACGGTGAACCTAAGTATAGGGACTTGATTCTTTCGGAACTTCTGAATTTAAAAGAAGACGGTTCTTTCAAGTTAAATATGAAGTATTTCGGTTATGGCGCCGGCTTAAAGATGACTAACGGGAGATTTGAGAGGCTGTTTGGTGGCCCTGCGCGAAAGCCGGAATCCGCCTTAAGGCAGCGAGATATGGATTTAGCCCGTTCTGTGCAGGAAGTAACCGAAGAGATACTGCTGCGTATGGCTCGGCATGTTCATAAAGAGACTCATCAAAAGAACCTCTGTTTGGCCGGAGGGGTTGCCTTGAACTGTGTGGGTAATGGTAGGATTTTGCGAGAGGGACCTTTTCAAAATTTATGGATCCAGCCAGCTAGCGGCGACGCAGGAGGAGCGCTGGGGGCAGCTCTATTTGTTTGGTACCAGTATTTAGAGAATAAAAGAATTGCCGATAGCAAGAAAGACTTCCAGCAAGGTTCTTTACTTGGACCAAAGTTTGAAAACGGCTCCATTGCCGATTATTTAAAAGAAAAGAGTATTTCTTACATAGAACTTAGCGATGAAGAAATTCCGGAAAGGATTGCTGATTTGATTGCTGAACAAAAAGTGATTGGCTGGTTTCATGGGCGGATGGAGTTTGGACCAAGGGCCTTAGGAAGTCGTTCGATTATTGGTGATGCCCGCTCGCCCAAGATGCAGGAAACAATGAACCTGAAGATAAAATTCCGTGAGAGTTTCCGGCCGTTTGCGCCCTCGGTGTTAGAAGAGAGAGCCCCTGATTTCTTTGAATTAGAGAGGGAAAGCCCGTATATGTTGTTGGTGGCTCCGGTGAAGAAAGAAATACGCAAAGGGGAGTTTCGTGAAGAACGCAAGCTCTTTGGCCTTGATAGATTGCATTTTGTCCGCTCAAGTATCCCCGCAGTAACTCACGTGGATTACTCTGCCCGAATCCAGACAGTGAACAAAGAGCATAACCCCTTGTATTATCGGATGATACAGAAATTTGATCAGAAATATGGCTGCCCGGTGATTATTAATACCTCTTTCAACGTTCGGGGTGAGCCCATTGTTTATACTCCTGAGGATGCCTACTTATGTTTTATGCGCACTAATATGGATTATCTCCTGATGGGTAACTTTTTGCTCGAAAAGAAAGAGCAGAAACCATTAGACAAAGACATTAACTGGCTCAAAGAATTTGCGTTGGACTAAGTTATTGGGCATTTTTGCCGATGAATCGGCAAATTACAATTCTGTTATAGTTGCCCAATTTACCTGTGCCCCGAAGGGGTATTGGGCAGAGATAGGAAAATATTGTGCTCGAAGAAATTAAGAATATAAAAAGTGGAAAAAGAGAACTTCGCCAATTTGGTATAACGATTAGTACTGTTTTGGGTCTGTTGGGAGTATTACTTTTCCTTCGCCAAAAAGATTACTATTTTTATTTTTTTATTTTTTGCGGTACATTTCTCTTCTTAGGTTTAGTTGCACCTACTCTATTAAAACCTATCCAGAAGATATGGATGAGCTTAGCCATTATAATAGGTTGGTTCGTAACAAGGGTAATTCTAACTGTTTTGTTTTATCTTGTAGCTACACCTATTGGGATATTAGCCAGGATGTTTGGCAAGGCCTTTTTGGATACAAAATTCGATAGAACCGCGCATAGTTACTGGATTGTCAGAGAACCCGCAAGTTTTAATAAGGAAAGTTACGAGAATCAATTCTGAGAGCGAGGATTGCTATGAGTAAATTATCAATCGTCAAGGAGTTTTGGACTTTTCTTAAAATACGTAAGAAATGGTGGTTGTTGCCGATTGTCATTCTTCTATTGCTATTAGGCGCTTTGATTGTTTTTACAGAAAGTTCTGCAATAGCTCCGTTTATCTATACGTTGTTCTAATTAAAATCTCCCAAAACCTTCGCTTATGAAAGTAGTTATGTAACATATCCTTCCTAAATAATTTTCTATAATATTTCCTTGACATGAAGTCAATAAAGGCATAAAATAGTATCGTTCATTTTTAGAACGCTAAAGTAAAATATCTGATTGAAGTCAAGGATATCTAAGTAAGATTATATGCCCCAGTTAAAAAATAGATTCCTAAAACCCACCGAACATCTGCGAAATCTGCAGTTATTGGAAGAAATCTCCAAGGATTCCTCTGTTTCCCAGCGAAAACTCTCTCAGTACCTGGGTGTAGCCCTTGGAGTAACCAATGCCTGTCTGAAAAAGATGATTAATAAAGGATTGGTGAAGGCCAAAGGCATTAACCATAAAAGGATTGCCTATTATCTTACTCCCAGAGGCTTCAGCGAAAAAACCAAACTTACCTACCATTTTCTCCAACATACTATTCAGTACTATTCCAATTTGAAGGATAATATAAGCGCTAAACTTTCTGTACTTTCCAAAGCCGGCCACAGACGCATAATATGCTATGGCGCAGGTGAAGTGCTGGAGGTGGCCTTTATTATTTTAAATGAGGCCAGCCTTGAACTTTTAGTTTTAGGCATAGTAGATGATAGTGCAGATAAACAGGGTAAAAAGATGTTTGGATTCCAAGTCCAGCATCCAAAAATTATAAGGGAACTAAAACCAAATGCAGTGTTGATTACCTCCATAAGGTATAGAGATAAAATTATGCGTAACTTAAGTAATAACAAGGAATTAACAGGAATTAACTTTTACTCGCTATAAGGTGTAGTGAAAATGGTTTTATAGCCAATAGTTAAAAAGGAGAGAAATAGGTGATTACTATAGCCCAAGTTGGCGCAGGGGCCTGGGGCCAAAACCACATTAGGACCTTTTCCAGTTTGAAAGATTGCTATCTAAAGATTTGTTGCGACAAAAGAAAAGAAACATTGGAAAAGATTAAGGCTATTTATAGTCAAAAATTAAAATTAACTGAAAATTTTGAAGATATATTGAAGGATAAAGAGATAGAAGCGGTAATAATTGCCTCGCCGGCATCAACGCATGCGGAATTGGCGATTAAGGCGTTGTCGTCCGGTAAGCATGTCTTTGTGGAAAAACCATTGGCTTTAAATTTGCGAGATGGGGACAAAATGGTAGAAGCAGCCCGGAAGCATAAACGGATTTTAATGGTTGGTCATCTTCTTTCATATCATCCCGCAGTTTTAAAGCTTAAAAGTTATATTAACAGCGGTGAGTTGGGAGAGATTCTTTATCTTTATTCTGTGCGCGTCAATTTAGGCAGGATAAGAGAGGAAGAAAATGCCCTCTGGAGTTTGACTTCGCATGATATTTCCGTAGGCCTATTTTTACTCGAAGACATGCCTGAAGAGGTAACTGCTAAAGGTGAAAGCTACTTAAGAAAAAATATTGAAGATGTTGTTTTTGTAACTCTTAAATTTAAAAATAATATCTTGGCCCAGATACACGCTAGCTGGCTTGACCCACATAAGATGAGAAAATTTACGGTAGTGGGTTCAAAGAAGATGGCTGTATTTGATGATATGCAGACTTCCGAAAAGATTCGTCTCTACGACAAGGGGGTCGACCGTAAAGTAGATTACCAGACCTACGCCGAATATTTAGCCCTGCGCAATGGCGATATTAATATTCCGCGTATTGATATGAAGGAGCCTTTGCAGATTGAATGCCAGCATTTCCTTGATTGTATAAAAAATAACGTTCAACCCCTAAGCGATGGCGACAAGGGTATAGAGACACTGAAAGTTCTAGAGGCTGCCCAGCTTTCTTTAAATAAGGGCGGAATACCTATAAAATTGTAGATTGATCTAACTTATGGTATGGAATTTCAATAACTGAAATTCCAACCACTGAAAATCGCAGTAAAGTTATCGCCGAAGGCGATTTTCTTGAAAATGAAAAAATTTAAGGCAAAATTAGGCTATTTTCTACATCCCTCATCATATATAGACGAGGATGTGCAAATTGGCCAAGGCACCAAGATCTGGCATTTTTGCCACATTATGAAAAGGGCAAAGATTGGCAGAAATTGTAAGCTTGGGCAGAACGTCCACGTTGGTTCTGGTGTGCGAATTGGCAATAATGTAAAGATTCAAAATAACGTTTCAGTTTATACAGGGGTTATCTTAGAAGACGATGTCTTTTGTGGACCATCAATGGTTTTTACCAATATCATCAATCCGCGCTCGGCAATCCCAAGAAACAGTGAAGAATTTTATAAAAGGACTCTGGCCAAAAGAGGTGCTACCCTCGGCGCCAACGCAACAATTGTTTGCGGTAATACCTTAGGTAGATATAGTTTTGTTGGTGCAGGGGCTGTGGTTACTAAAGATGTTCCTGATTACGCCTTGGTTTACGGAAATCCTGCCCACATTCGAGGTTGGATGTGCGAATGCGGGATAAAATTGGAATTTAAAAATAGTAAGGCAGTTTGCAAGGAATGTAATAAGAGTTATGTTAAGGAAGGTAAAGATGAGGTAAAGCTGCTCAAATGAAAATACCGATAAAGGTTGCTATGATTGTAGGAGCAAGGCCGCAGTTTGTTAAGGCGTCTATGTTGTTTAAGGCCTTGAAAAGATATCAAGATGTGCAGACCGCGGTTATACATACCGGCCAGCATTACGATAAGAATATGTCTGAAGTATTTTTTAGAGAATTGCAGATGCCTTCTCCTAAATATAACCTTGGCGTTGGTTCATCTACGCCTGGAATACAGATGGGAAGAATGCTCTCAGGCATCGAGAGAGTTCTTTTAAAAGAGAAGCCAGATTTTGTGGTAGTCTTTGGAGACACAAATTCGACTTTGGCCGGCGCCTTAGCCGCAGCCAGACTTAAATATAAAACTAAAGCCTTAAGCCGCAAAGAGTCCTATCGTTATCCAATCATTGGCCATGTTGAAGCGGGCTTGAGGAGTTATAAGAAACGGATGCCCGAGGAGATAAACAGGACTTTAACCGGCCATATTAGCGACATACATTTTTGCCCTTCATCTTGCGCTGTAGGAAATTTAAGGAGGGAAGGGATAGTAAGAAATGTCTATAATGTCGGTGATATAATGTATGATTCTTTACTTTATTTTATAAGAAAATTAGCGCATAAGCAAGATTTGCTTGGCAAATCAGATCTTTTAGCCCGCCAATATTATTTAGCTACGATTCATCGGGAGGAGAACACAGATGTTTTAGAAAATTTACAAAAAATAATAGCTATTCTCGAAGACTTGGATTTGCCGGTTTTATTTCCAGCTCATCCACGAACAAGAAAGGTAATAAAAGAGTTAGATATAAAATTTTCTAATATTCGCTTAATTGCACCGTTGTCTTATCTTGATATGCTGGTTGTTGAGAAAAATGCCAAGCTGATAATCACTGATTCGGGAGGAGTACAAAAGGTGGCTTTTTATTTAAAGGTACCATGTATTGTCCTTAGGAATGAAAGTGAATGGAAAGAGCTTTTAGGTACCGGATACAATGTCTTAACTGGTTTAAATAAAAAACGGGTGTTTAAAGCTGTAGCTCAACTAACTAAATTGAGACATCACACTGGCAAGGTAAAGTTTTATGGGGACGGCTCTGCAAGTATTAAGATAGCCAAAATAATTAGAAGGTTGCAAAAACAGGGAAGATGAAAAGAATCTTAGTAACAGGGGTAGCGGGCATGATAGGTTCTCACCTGGCCGATAGCCTTTTGGCTTGTGGCTATAGGGTTTTAGGTGTTGATAATCTGTCTGTGGGTAAAATTGAGAATATAGCAGAGGCTTTAGATAATTCTAATTTTATTTTTCAGAAAATAGACATTTTAGATTATAAAAAATTAGAAAAGGCCTGCGCAGGCATGGCTACAGAGGTTATAGTCCATTTGGCGGCGAGTAAGAAGATTGCAGAAGATGGCAATAGCTTGGATGTTTTGATTAATAATGTCAAAGGGACAGAGAATCTCTTGAGACTTGCTAAAAAAACTAAAAGTAAATTTATTTTAGCTTCAACTTCCGATGTTTATGGCAAGTCTTGTGATATCCCATTTAAAGAAGACGGAAATCTATTATTAGGTTTAACTACTGCGAAGAGATGGAGTTATGCAGTTTCTAAGATTTATTCTGAGCAACTCGCCTTTGCCTATTACAAAGAACATAATGTACCTATAGTAGTCCTTCGATATTTTGGTACTTTTAGCCCGAGGGCCAGTTTTGATTGGAGAAGCGGACATATCCCTGTTTTTATCGATGCGGTATTAAACGGCCGTGAGATTGTTATTCATGGAGATGGGACTCAAACTCGCTCTATGGGTTACATTTCAGATACAGTTGAGGGCACTATCTTAAGCATAGAAAATGATAGGGCCATCGGACATATCTTTAATATCGGAAATGACCAGGAGATAAGCGTCAAGGATACGGCCTATTTAATAAAGAAGATTGCCGGAATAAAAAGGAAATTAAAGATTAAATTTGTAACTTTTAAGAGGGTCTTTGGAGATTACCGCGAGATTGAACGCCGTGTTCCGGATTTAACAAAGGCCAGAAAGATTTTAGGTTACCGCCCTAAGGTTAGTTTAGAAGAAGGTCTCTCAAGAACAATAGAGCGTAGAAGAGAGTGGATAAGAAATAAAAGGATATTTAAGTAAAAATATGCCACAGTTAGAAAACAAATTCCTAAAACCCACCGAACATCTGCGAAATCTGCAGTTATTGGAAGAAATCTCCAAGGATTCCTCTGTTTCCCAGCGAAAACTCTCTCAGTACCTGGGTGTAGCCCTTGGAGTAACCAATGCCTGTCTGAGGAAAATGATTAGCAAAGGGCTGGTTAAAGCCAAAGGCATTAACCATAAAAGGATTGCCTATCATCTTACCCCCAAAGGCTTCAGTGAAAAAACCAAACTCACCTACCACTTTCTCCAGCACACTATTCAGTACTATTCTAATCTGAAAGATAATATAAGCGCAAAACTTGCTTTGCTTTCCAAGGCCGGGCAGAAGCGGATAATATGTTATGGTGCAGGCGAAGTAATGGAGGTGGCCTTTATTATTCTACCCGAAACCAACCTTGAACTTGTGGGCATAGTAGACGATGACGAAAATAAGCAGGGAATAAAGATGTTTGGATTTATTATTCAAAATCCACAAATTATAAAAGAATTGAACCCGGATGCCATAGTAATCAGCTCTATAAAATTTAGGGATGAAATTTTACATAACCTAAACAGTGATAAAGCATTAAGGCAAATTAGAGTATGTTTATTATAAAAAGATGAAGATACTTTTTATTCAGTCTAACGCATTGTCTGAAGTAATAGGGTTATGCAATTTATCCTCTTTTTTGAAGAAACACAATCATCATGCTGAGTTGGTGTTATTATCACATTCTAGAGATATTTATAAAGATATAAAAGATTATGATCCCGATATATTAGGCTTTACTGCTTTCACCGGAATGCAGCATGAAATATTCGAGAAAGCGTCTAAATTAAGAAGAAATACCGGGCTTAAGGTTATTGTTGGTGGCCCCCATGCTACCTTTTATCCAGAGTGTATTGAAGAATATCCGGATATCGATTATATATGCTCGGGTGAGGGTGAATACCCCTTGTTAACTTTACTTGAGCGTATGAAGAAAAACGAAAATGTATTTAACATTCCGGGTATCTCGGCACGTGACCAGGATGGGAAAGTCTATCGTAACGGACTTGCTCCAATTGTTGAAGATCTTAAAGAGATGCCTGCTCCTGACCGCGATTTATATTATAAAAAATATGAATTTTTAGCGTCTCTACCAATGAAAAGGTTCATTGCGGGGTATGGATGCCCGTATAATTGCACCTTTTGTAGCGAGCCCTGGTTAAGGAGAGAATTAAAAATATCAAACAGTAAATTTATGCGTCAGAAAAGTGTTGAGCAGGTGTTAGGTGAGATCGAAGTTATAAGGTCAAAATATCCTTTAAAAAGAGTGCATTTTTCAGATGATTTATTTACCATCGATAAAAAATGGCTGGCAAAATTCTCAGAAATTTATCAAAAAGATTTCGCCATTCCTTTTTCATGTAATCTGAGATTTGACTTTCTAAATGAAGATACCATTAGACTATTAAAAAATGCTAACTGTTATGCTGTTCAGGTAGGCATAGAAAGCGGGAGCGAACATTTAAGAAACGTTGTGTTAAGAAAAAGTATTAGCGACGCAGAAATTATTAAAGGGGCTGCCTTGCTAAAGAAATACGGGATTAAAATCTATACTACAAATATTGTGGGTTTGCCCGGGGAGACGCTAGAGGATGCCTTATCAACGATAAGAATCAACCATAAAATAAAAGCGGATTTTTTCCGAATTAACACCTTAATGCCGTTTCCGAAAACAGAGATAGTCAAGATAGCAATGGAGGAAGGGTTAATAAGTAAGGAATTTTCTGTCAAAAATTTTTTCACGGAGGATTCACTTCATTTGTTTTGTAAAACGGATTATGTCGATGAATTCAAAAATATTGCAGTTTTATTTTTTTATATGGTCAAATTCCCAAAGCTATTTTCTTTCTTTAAACGGATAATCAAAATTCGCCATAATGCTTTTATAAGGCTATTCGGATTTATAAATATTATCCAAGATACCCTATACTTTGATATTTCGTTTTTACAGGGTTTTAAGTTTTTCTTCAATACGATTTTGTCATCAGATACTGAGAACGACTTACACTGGGTTCCATTTAAAATTTCTTTTTTACAGAAGCTATTTCCTAGGTTTAAACAAAAAGCAAATTTGTAAAAATATGAGAACTAAAGATATAAATATTTTAGTTTTGTTTATTGCAGCCTTTATTTTATCGCTATTTTTTGTATTATTTTTTCAATTTGAATTAATCGGTGATGAACCTAATTATTATGTGTTAGGACATAACTTGGCCAAATATTCAACCTTTTCCTTATCAACCGAAGGTGAATTGGTAAGATCTGTTTTACGGGAGCCGGTATACCCAGGCTATATTGCCGCTGTATTTATGTTATCAAATTATTCTGTTTTGGCGGTAAAAATCGGCCAGATCTTTTTTATTCTGGGGACTGCTTTGATTGCCTCTAAAATTGCGGTTAAATTATACGGTGATAGCTTTAAGATCCCGGTATTGATTGGCACATTATTTTTCCCTACGCTTTTAAATTTTCCTCAATATCTATATTCAGAAAGCCTTGCAATTTTTCTTTTTATGCTATTTGTTTATTGCGAATATTTGTTGCTGTTAAACAAAAGTATCTTTTTATCTATTATAACCGGTTTTGTTTATGCCGGCCTGATCCTATGTAAAGTTGCAATGTTGTATTTTATCCCCTTTTTGATAATTTTGATTCTATGGTTTTACGGGGACAAAAAAACAATTATAACAAATATCCTCATGCTGCTTGTGTGTTTCTTTATGCTCCTGCCTTGGATGGTTAGGAACTATGGAATAACCGGAAGTTATCGTCTGAGCTATGGGCGGGGGATAAATAATATCGGCAACAGGAGTTTGAAGCAAGACTTATCCGCAAAAGAAATAGCACAGGAATTTGTATTTAATTTTTCTGAAACGTTAGGAAATAAGATTTTTCCAAAGGCTATGGAAGGGACAAAAACATACAGCTATACCTTGAGACTTGTCGATAAGTATGAAAAAGAAGTTCAAGATTTAGAGAAAAACGGAATGACGGCACAGCAAATCGGAGAGAAGATAAAAAGAGATTTTGCGAATAAAGTAATTTCAAATCCATTTAAATTTATTATTTTGACTTTTTCTGAATTAATTAAAATGACCAACTTTTCTTATCTGCCACTTCTAAAAGATATCCCTACAATAGAGTTTTTTGATAGTATCCCTTCAGGGAAAACATTTTTGGCGGTGCTTCGTCTTATTTTTAAAACACTCGGGTATATAATGCTTGTTTTTGTTTCTTACTTTATTATAAAAGATCGGCATAATATAAAAAAACATGCTTTATTTTTGTTTCTCATCGGATTTACTAACATATTTTATGCACTCTTATATGCAGAAGCAAGATACGCTGTTCCCCTCATACCATTATATGTAATATTTGCCTGGAGGGGTTTTTTGATTTTTGGTAAAGAGGCAAAACTAAAACTTGCTGCCTAAAGCATTATATTGATCTAACAGAAAGCAGATGATTACAGAGAAAGATTTAACAACTTATGTGGTAATGGGCGCCGGACCCGCCGGACTCATGGCTGCTCACACCTTGATAAAGAACGGAAAGCGCACTGTGCTGCTAGAACTTGATAGTCAGGTGGGCGGACTGGCCAAAACCTTACAAAAGGATGGCTTGAAATATGACCTGGGTCCGCATAATCTACACAGTATTTATCCGGACATTGTCCAACTGATAAAAAATCTTCTTGATAACGAAATTGAAGAACACAAGATAATCTCCAAGATATATTTTCGCGATAGGATTGTTCCCTATCCCTTGACGGGAATAAAGGTATTTACTTGCATTCCTTTACATTTAGCTATTATGGCAGGCATTAATTTTATATTTACTCGCGTAAAAAGAAAATTATTTTTTTACTCATCAAATGACAATTCTTTCAAAGAATGGATTATACAAAGGTTTGGGACGGTTTTGTATAAAATTTATTTTGAGCCTTACGCCTCAAAGGTATGGAAGATAGACCCCGCTAATCTTTCTAATATAGTGGCAGAAAAAAGGATCCCGGTATTAAGCTTATTTAGACTAATAAAGAAGGTATTATTTAATGAGCGGAAGTTTCATCCGGAGGACTCCACTCAAATTTACAACTTTTATCCCAGGGGCGGAGTTGGCATACTGATGAAAACGATAGAGAAGGAAATATTGGACTCGGGCGGCGAAATAATATGTAATGTTAATATTGAAGAAGTTTCCTTCTCCGATCATAAGATCACCAAGATA
>CAZEQA010000004.1:0-25178 GCA_964514265.1 uncultured Planctomycetia bacterium
TAACACTGAGCGCAGTCCCTACTTTAACACAAGACTGCGCGAAGTGCCAACTAAAACAGCCAAGGGATCTACTCCTTTTTAGGTCAAGCCTCAATCGGTTATTATTTTAACTTCCTCTTTACAATCTCTCTAATTATGGACTGGGTTTTGGCGATTTCTCGAGCTACCGGCACTATTTTTATCCGGCCTGGATTTGCCCGCGCCAATTTAAGATAACCTCTTCTTACTACGCAATGAAACTGAAGCGACTTTTTTTCTATGCGGTCGCGCCTTTTGCTCTTGCGTAAACCTTCGCGAGCATCTAGATCTAAAAGAATGGTCAAATCCGGCTGGATGCCAGAGGTGGCTAATTTACCAATACGTTGAATCAACCGAACATCTAAACCTCCGCCATAGCCCTGATAAGTAATGGTGGCATCTAAAAATCTATCTAAAACTACAATCTTTTTTTGTTTTAAAGCGGGCAAGACCTTTTCACGAACAAGTTGCGCCCGGGCAGCTTGATAAAGAAGCATCTCACAGACAACATCCATATCTTTATTTTTGGGATCAAGCAGAATATCGCGAATCTTCTCGCCAATCTGAGTGCTTCCCGGTTCACGCAACTGAAGCATTTTTAACCCCCTCCGGCGAAGATAGCTACAAAGCATTTTCGCCTGGGTGCTCTTTCCGCTTCCTTCCGGGCCTTCGAAGGTAATCAATATACCCTTTTTAAAACTTTTCTTTGCCATACTATCCCACCACCCTTTTATCTTCTAGCGACTCACCTCTCTTGAGCAATTCTTCACGTATCTGATCAGCCTCTTTAAACATCTTTTTCTTTCTTAGTTCCTCTCGCTTCCTTTTTAGTCTTTCGATTTCTTTTTTTTCCTTTTTTGATTTTGATATCGATTGTTCTGGCGCAAAGGATAATTCAAAAATACCCCCAAGCTTCTTAATAGTTTTTACTGCATATTGCAAAACGGGCAAATATTTTTTTGTAAAAGCATTGGAGTATAAAACTTTATTGCAAACATTACGTATTTCAAACAATACAGCTATAGCATTAGGTGTATTAAAGTCATCGTCCATAGATTTTTCAAAATCCTTATAAGCTTCTTCTATCCTCCCATTTAGCTCATTTACTGAAACAGTTCTAATGCCAGGAGAACTGACGTATTGCTCTCCTTTTTCCCTTTGACTAATTCGATTAAATAATATTTTAAAACTATTTAAAGCTTCTCGTTTTTCTTCCATTCTCTCCCAAGTGAAATCTATAGGCTGAGAGTAATGCGTTTGTAAAAAGAAAAGTTTAAGTACATCCAGAGGATATCCCTTTTTCTTAAAATCGTTAATAGTTATAAAATTCCCCAGGGACTTAGCCATTTTCTGGCCGTTTATAGTCAACAGGCCATGGTGTATCCAGAATCCGGCAAATTTCTTGCCTGCGCCTTCGGCCTGGGCAATCTCATTTTCATGATGAGGAAATATTAAATCCAATCCCCCACCGTGTATATCGAACTCATCGCCCAAAATATCCGTGCTCATCACCGAACACTCTATATGCCAGCCGGGCCTGCCCCTGCCCCAATCGCTATCCCAGAATGGCTCGTCTTCTTTCGCTGATTTCCAAAGCGCAAAGTCAAGGGGATTTTTCTTGTTTTCCGTCGGCGTAACTCGCGCTCCAACTTCCATTGCCTCTTTAGACTGGTGTGATAATTTTCCGTAATTCTTTGCCTTTGTTATATCAAAATAGACATCCCCGCCTGATTGATAGGCTGCTTTTTTCTCAATAAGAATTTTTATGAATTCCTTCATTTTATCGATATATTCACTTGCCTTTGGCTCTATAATGTCAGGGTCTTCTGTAGTTATCCCCAGCTCTTTTAAGGCCTCATGATATGCAGAAAGATATTTAGCGGCTATTTTCTTTACAGCGCTATTTAGATTTTCCCCTTTAGATTCCTCTTTTGCCCTATTGATAATTTTGTCATCAACATCGGTAACATTGCGCACAAACTTTACCTTATATTCTTTATATTTAATAAGATAACGCCGAATGACATCAAAAATGTACGCACTCCTTGCATGCCCAATATGCGGTTCGTCATAAACTGTCGGCCCGCATACATACATTGCTACTCGGCCCTTCTTTATTGGTTTAAAACTTTCTTTTTTCCTGGTAAGCGTATTATAAATCTTCATTATTCTTTTTTAATCGAAGCAACGGCGTATGCGGCTATCGCTTCAGCTTTACCGATGGGGCCTAGGCCTTCAGTACTGGTTGCCTTTACATTTATTTGCCGGGTAGACAAATTCAATTCTTGGGCAATCTTTTTGCACATCTTTGTCTTATAGGAGGTGAGGCGGGGGGCCTGGGCCACAATTACAGCATCAATATTGCTGATAGAATAGTGGGATTTTTTTAAAAGCGAAACAACCTTTTTAAGCAATTTTATGCTGGAGATATCTTTATATTTGGGGTCAGTATCAGGAAAGTGTTCGCCGATATCCTTAAGGGCAGCAGCGCCTAATAAGGCGTCGCAGATGGCATGGATTAGTACATCGGCATCCGAATGTCCCACCAGGCCTTTGGTATAGGATATATTTATTCCCCCTAAAAATAGTTTGCGCCTCTTTACAAGGCGGTGGATATCATATCCTATCCCTATCCGATGCATAGTGATTAGCGTTTAGCGGATAGCGTTTAGCGTATAGGAAAGGTTTTGACTATCCGCTATACGCTCTACGCTAGACGCTAGAAAATTAGCGGTGTGTTTTCCTGATATTCTCGGGCTTAGTAAAAATCATTCGTCCGGCAGTAGTCTGCAAGACGCTGGTAACCTGGGTCTTAATTTTCTGGCCAAGTAAGTGTTTGCCGTTTTCTACCACAACCATTGTCCCGTCATCAAGATAACCGATGCCCTGATTGTATTCTTTGCCTTCTTTAATTACCTTTATCTCCAGCATTTCTCCGGGCAAGACAATGGGTTTTAAGGCATTGGCCAATTCATTAATATTCAAAACCTTTACGCCCTGCAGCTCCGCAACCTTACTTAGATTAAAATCGTTAGTAAAGAGTTTGCCGTCTAAGACCTTCGCCAGTTTTATTAATTTGGCATCTACTTCCGCTATATCGGGAAAATCGTCTTCGTGAATCCTCACATTAATCTGGGGGTTTTTCTGAATCTTGCCCAAAATTTCCAGGCCTCGCCTCCCCCGATTCCTCTTTAAACTATCCTTGGAATCAGCTATCTGCTGCAGTTCTTTTAAGACAAAGCGCGGAATAATGAATTTGCCTTCGATAAATTTTGTCTGGCTGATGTCGGAAATCCGGCCATCGATAATTACGCTGGTATCTAAAACAATCAACTCGCTGCCTGCGTCTTGCCGGGTGAGGCGCACATAAGGAATAACCAGATTGAACTCATCCTTACCGCGCATGGCAATAACCATTCCTAAATAGCAAAATATTAGCATCAGGATTACCCGAAGAGACGAACGTAAGGTCTCGGTCATCGGAACCATATTTAAGGCCAGGGATAAAAGCACTGCCATAATTAAGCCGAAGATAAGTCCAAAGACAGCGGCAGAAAGGCCGGCAATTGAAACCCGACGCATAAAGACCTCTAAAATAATAATAACTAAGGCGCCGGCAATCCCTATCCCCAGGCCTGCCAGAGCAAAGTCCTTGCCGCTCAAAGTACCATAGGCGCCACCCAGCTGATAACCGACCAACCCACAAACAATCATAAAGAACAAGCGCATCCATATAAAACTCATAGATAACCTCCTTAAATGAGTCCACAACTTACAGAACGTAGTGAATGTAAATTGTCTGGGCGAATTAAACCCCGTTACAAATTACCAATAACGGTTGATTTTAAAAATAAAGCTGGGAATTTATCTCCCCCGTTTTGCTTAAAAGTCCACCGTGGATGGTAATTTGTAACGGGGTAAGTTCGGACATATAAGTTATGTCGCACAGCGTAAAATATGGCTCCATAACTTATGTCCTCACTTAAGTTCCCACTTCCCAGGAAGATAGATAGTCTTGCTGCTGGGGAGTTAATCTATCGATTCTTATACCCAGGCACTTTAATTTAAGAGCGGCAATCTTTTCATCGATTTTCCGGGGAACGCGATAAACCTTTTTTTCTAAAGATGCTGCCTCCTTTTTTACGAACTCGGAGGAAAGCGCCTGATTGGCAAAACTCATATCCATTACTGAAGGCGGATGCCCCTCTGCGGCTACCAGGTTTATCAGCCTTCCCTCTCCCAATACATAGAGTCGTCTGTTATTTTTCAAAGTGTATTCTTCTACAAATTCACGTATCCGCCTTTTTCTCTTCGCTAATTTCCCCAGGGTCTTTAGGTCTATCTCTACATTAAAATGCCCGGAATTGGCCAGAATCGCCCCATCCTTCATTAAAAGAAAATGTTCTTTTCTGATCACGCTGGTATCGCCCGATACAGTAACAAAGATATCCCCGCTCCTTGCGGCCTGAGGCAAAGGTAAGACTTTATAGCCATCCATTACTGCTTCCAGTGCGCGTAAAGGATCGACCTCGCAGACAACCACATTGGCACCCATACCACGAGCCCGCATCGCTACGCCCCGGCCACACCACCCGTAACCACAAACTACAAAATTAGTTCCGGCCAAAAGTTTATTGGTAGCGCGAATTATCCCATCAACAGTAGATTGCCCGGTCCCATAGCGGTTATCAAACAGGTGCTTCGTATCCGCATCATTTACCGCGATAATAGGAAATAGTAAAAGGCCTTTTTGTTCTAAACTGCGCAGTCTGATTACTCCGGTTGTGGTCTCCTCTGTTCCTGCCAAGACATTCCCAACCAAATTCTTCCTTTCTTTATGAATAGTGGAGACCAAATCTGCTCCGTCGTCCATAGTAATCTGAGGTGCAATATCCAAAACGCTATTTATATGTCGGTAATATGTCTGTTTGCTTTCGCCTTTGATGGCAAACACAGATATTCCGTAATCTTTAACCAGCGATGCTGCTATATCATCCTGCGTGCTTAAAGGATTGGAGGCGCAGAGGGCTATTTTTGCCCCGCCGGCTTTAAGAGCAAGAGCCAGATTGGCTGTCTCGCAGGTTACATGAAGACACAAACCTAATCTCGTATTAGCTAATGGTTTTTGGCGGGCGAATCTTTGCCTAATTAAATTTAGCACCGGCATGTCGCATCCCGCCCATTCAATGCGCAGTTTTCCTTTTTTTGCCAAACGGATGTCTTTAATATGATATTTCACTTTAATCTCCTTAAAATAGAAACTTTGTCGGTTTTTTCCCAGCTAAATTGCTCATCATTTCTACCAAAATGTCCGTAACAAGCGGTCTTTTTATAGATCGGGCGCAGCAAATCCAGCATCTCAATTATTCCCCGAGGTGTGAGGGTAAAATGTTTTCTTATCAGCCGCACCAATTTATCTTCGGATACACTTCCAGTACCAAAGGTATCGACATATATTGCTAAGGGGTCGGCTCGCCCAATCACATAGGCAAATTGTAAAAGACATCTCTCAGCAAGTCCTGCAGCAACAATATTTTTGGCGATATATCTGGCCATATAGGAAGCGGAGCGGTCAACCTTGCTGGGGTCTTTTCCGCTGAAGGCCCCTCCGCCGTGCGAAACTATACCTCCATATGTATCCACAATAAGTTTTCTTCCGGTCATCCCTGTGTCCGACTGGGGACCGCCAATAACAAATTTACCTGTCTCATTTACATAAAATTTAGTATCTTTATCGATCCATTTGCCCAACACCGGCTCTACCACTGCTCGAATAATTTGTCTGCGCGCTCTTTTAGTTATCCTCTGGCCAGAACTATCCAGTATATCAGCAGTATGTTGACAGGCAATCACTACACTATCCACCCGCTTGGGTTTTCCATTGCGATACTCTACGCTTACCTGCGATTTTCCATCCGGGCCAAGAAATTTCAGTACTTCTTTTTTGCGTAGTTCTGCTAGACGCATAACTAACTTATGGGCCAGGGTAATGGGCAAAGGCATAAGCTCGGGCGTCTCATCGCAGGCAAAGCCCACCATTACTCCCTGGTCACCCGCACCGCCGCGATTTACACCCTGGGCAATATCAGACGACTGAGCATGAATGCCGTTGAGAATGGCGCAGGACTCATAATCAAACCCAAAGCGAGGACTTGTATAACCAATATCTTTAATGACTTTTCTCACCAGTTTATGCACATCTACATATGCATCAGTAGTAATTTCTCCGCCAACAATAACCAATCCCATGGTCACAAAGGTCTCACAGGCCACCCTCCCCCGCACATCCTGGCGCAAAACTTCATCCAAGACCGCATCGGAAATCTGGTCGCATAGTTTATCCGGATGCCCTTCAGTTACCGACTCCGAAGTCAAAAATCGCACATCTCTTTTCATTCACCTATCTCCTTTCTATTGCGAATTAGACCCTTGATACCAAAGATGTCAAGGGTAAGTTCGGACCTATAAGTTATGTCGCATCATCCTAAGTCAAAAACTCCATAACTTATGTCCTCACTTAAAAGAGGCAAAATCCTTATTTGCCCTTTTATAAATTTAGTGATTACCAATATCGTACCATTTGCCGCAAAAGGTAAAGCCGTAAGTTGAAACCTTCTGGCAAAGCCAGCTGATATAGTGTCCCGGGGCATCAGTTGAGCCGCCTGAACTTAAGTATTCGGGGATCAAACCAAACTCGGCCTTGGAGAAGAAATACACACACTTGGCCACTAAAGTAGAAGTAGGCCTTTGCGGTTTTTCTTCAAATTCTATTATCCTGTCATTGGCATCAAGACGCACCTGGCTATATTTCTTCACTAATTCTTTGTCTTTTAGATTATAAAGCCCAATGGAAGATGAGGGAATTCTGTGTTTGGCAAAGTCAACAAATTCTCGTAACCCCAATTCAAATAAGTTATCTCCAGCAATCACTAATAAGTCCTCGTCAATCTCTTCTTCTTTGATTACAAAATCTATATCGCCTATGGCGCCCAGGCGCTCTTTCTCCATGCGGCTTTTATCATTCAAAATCTTAATCGGCTTTTTTGCCAGAAAGTTGTTGTGCCAGGATTGAAACTGTCTGAAGAATTTTTCATTGGTTACAACCAAAATTTCATTAATCTCTTCAATCTCTTCAACGCGCTCAATAATATATTCTATCGCCGGTCTTCCCGCCACAGGCAATAACGGCTTGGCCCGATGCAGAGTCAAAGGGTACATCCGCGTAGCATAACCGGCCGCAAGAATCAAAGATTTCATTACCACTGCCTCAAGCGTTTCTTCAAATAATCGATCCGCTTAACTGGCGTAGGGTCTTCGCCATTGAGAATCGCAAGATAGTAACTGGCAAAATCGCCTAGATAAATCAAGGAAAACGTCCTGGCCAAAAGACTCTTCCCCTGCGACCAAATCTCCTCGACCCTTACGCCTTCTTTTTCTAAAATCTCCTTACTGATTTCTATCCTCTTTTTAACCTGTGGGTGGTCTTGTTTATCTCTTAAGATGACTGCTACAAATCTCTTTAATATTTTTTGCGGATGCCGCCAGCCGACTATTTCATTATGATTCATTTCTGGAAGGAGATGGCTGGAGGAAAGGGTCTTACTGTTTTCCGCAAATTGGCCCCGCCAGCGCGTAACTACACCCGATAAATGTTCGCCGGCAGCATAGATAACGCAAAATCTACCAAAGATTCCCTGTGCCAATTTTTTAGTTGGGTTTAGGTCTGTTGGCACATTTATACCTAAAGAATCCTTCCTTAATCTCTCCAAAAGGGAAATCGTCTCCTCCACCTCTTCCCCTTTATCTTCAACTAGATGCATTTGGGAAAAAAGGACTAAGAGAGGTAAGCAAAGAAAAACCAGGGCCCCGCGGGGCGGAAAACCTGTAGGAATTAAAAGGTACGGATGGCCGTTCTCTTTTGCTAAATCCATTAACTTACCACCCGAAGTTAAAATAATAATCTTAGCTTCTCTTACCCGGGCTTCTTGATAGGCGCTGAGGGTCTCTTCAGTATTTCCGGAGTAGCTGATTAAAATTACCAGAGTCTCCTTATCGACAAAGCCGGGTAAGGTATACTCTCTATTGAGAGTTACCGGCACTTTTAAATTCTTTCTTAAATAGGAACTTGCAATTTCGGCGCCAATAGCCGAACCGCCCATTCCGCAAAAGACTATATTTTTAGCCCGGCCAAAATCTGAAGGGAAGTAAAGCTCTTTACCCAGCTGAAAGGCCTGCTGCAAGTGTTGGGGAAATTGTCTTAAGACATCGCGCATCCTGAGCCTGTCTATTTTCTCGATAGCCTTAATATCGTCGAGGTTTTTCATACTTCAACTCACTTTATGCATAAGCATGAACCCTTAAACGTAGTCGAAGGGGTTCATTTTAAGAGGCCAATTCCTTCAATTTTACTTTACTAAAGTTCTCTACATCTTTGCCTGTAGTTAAAGTTAAGGCCCGGTAAGCCACATCTTTAGCCTGCTGCAGGGTAACCGAACGAATTACCCGTTTGATGAAAGGTACAGCCGCGGGAGAAACGCTAAATTCATCCAGTCCCAATCCCAAAAGTAAAAGGGCAAAAGCGGGCTCCGAAGCCATCTCCCCGCACATACCTACCCAGACATCTTCTTTATGTCCACTGTCAATAATATTTTTGATTAAGCGTAAAACTGCCGGATGCGCAGGTTCATATAGATAGGCAATCTTTTCGTTTACCCTGTCTACGGCAATGGAGTACTGGATTAAGTCATTGGTTCCGATGCTAAAGAAATCCGCCTCTTTGGCTAAGATATCGCAGGTTAAAGCTGCGGAAGGAATCTCAATCATCGCCCCGACCTCAATATCTTCATCAAAGGGGATTTTTCGCCTGCGTAATTCTTCTTTGACCTGCTCTAACACCTGATTGGCCTGTATTAGCTCCTCTATCCCGGAAATCATCGGATACATCATTTTGAGCTTTCCAAAAGCTGAAGCGCGCAGGATCGCGCGCAGTTGTACCTTAAAGATATCCGGCCGGGCTAAACAAAATCTGATCGCCCGCCAACCTAGATAAGGATTCATCTCCTGAGGTATATCCAGCTGCGATAAAAATTTATCTCCTCCCAAATCCAGCGTGCGGATAACCACTGGATGCGGCTTCACCTCTTGGCTTACCTTTTTATAAGCGGCAAAATGTTCGTCTTCGCTGGGTAAATCAATTCTATTCATATAGAAATATTCCGTGCGATAAAGGCCTATTCCCTTGGCGCCATGGGCAATAACCGAAGAAAGTTCATCGGGCAATTCTATATTTGCCGCCAATTCTACCTCGTGTCCATCTTTTGTCACTGCCGGTAAATCCTTAAGTTTTAAAAGGGTTGCTCCCCGGCGCACCAATTTTTCACCTTGTTGCCTAGATTTAGTAAGGGCAGCCCGATCGGGGTTGATCAGCACTTCGCCTTTAGTGCCATCTACTATTATGGTATCTCCCGTCTTAATTCTTGCTGTTGCCTCTTCCAGGCCAACTACAGCAGGGATTTCTAAGGCCTTGGCCATAATTGCGGTATGGGAGGTCTTGCCGCCGATATCGGTAATAAAGCCAATTACCTTTTCTCTATGCATTGAAGCGGTATCCGAAGGAGAAAGGTCGTAGGCAACAATGATAAGCTTTTCTTTTAATTGACTTAGAATCTCGCGGCGTATTCCGCGCAGGTTTCTTAAAATACGCTTGCCCACATCTTCTATATCGCTTAATCTTTCCCGCAAATAGGGGTCGTCGATGTGGGAAAATGTCTTGATGTACTTTTTGAGGACTTGCAAAAATATATATTCTATGCACAACTTTTCTTTCTTCAGGCGAGAAATTACTCCTTCAATCAAAGTCCTATCTTCTAGAACCAGAAGATGCGCATTAAATATCTGGGCATGCCTCACGCCCATCTCTTTAGAAATCTTCTTCTGAATGTCCAGAATTTCTGTGCGGGTCTTGATTAAGGCTTCTTCAAAGCGGGCAATCTCTTTAGGAATTCGAGATTCGGTGATACTGCGCTTCTCGACTTCCAGGTCCTCACTACCCAAACAGAAGGCCTTGCCGATAACTAAACCCGGCGCAGCAGGAATACCTTTTAAGGAAATTTGACCCTTCATCCTTCAGCCGTCACCAATCCTTCCAGTTCTTTAAGTGCCTCGTGGGCATCATCGCCTTTGGCAACGATGTAAATCTTGCTGCCCCGGCTTGCCGCCAGCATCATAATACCCATAATCGACTTTCCATTAACCAGCTGCCTTCCCTTTTTTACAGAGATTTCCGCATCGTATTTGTTGGCAATCTGCACAAACAATGCTGCTGGTCGGGCGTGCAGGCCCAATTTGTTTCTGATAATCAGACTTTTCTTTACTATATTAGGCTGACTCATCTACCTCTAATTTTTCTTCTATTAAATCAATGACAATTTTGGCCAATTTTTGCGAATCGTGCCGGACATAATCCTGTGTGTTTACCAAATTATCCTTAATCGCAGAAAAACCCATCTCCTCAACTTTTTCTACATCGGCAATGACGGGGTAGGCATGTTCCTGCTTATATTTCTCAATAAACTCAGGCGGGACCTCGGCAAGATTGAGGATACAATAATCAATAAGTTTAGATTTTGCGTGCGCCACAACTGCCTCAATGTGGTCGGAGGCCTTATAATTATCGGTCTCGCCGCTTTGGGTCATTATATTGCAAACATAGATCTTTAGCGCTTTCGATTCTAAAATGGATTTTGTAATTGCCTCGATTAAGAGATTGGGGATTATACTGGTATAGAGTGAGCCCGGACCAATCACGATAACATCTGCCTCTGCTATTGCGCTAATTGCCTCCGGAGTGGCCTCGCAATCTTTGCGGTCCAAATAAATCCTTTTGATGGGCTTTTTCTTGCCGGAGATTTTACTCTCACCCAATATTTTTGTCCCGTCTTCGTATTCAGCGATAAGCTTTACTTCTTCTAACGTGGAGGGAATTACCTGCCCCCGGATAGCTAAAACTTTACTCGAGGCCCTCACCGCTTTCTCAAAGTCACCGGTAATCCTGGTCATCGCTGTAATAAACAGATTGCCAAAACTGTGGCCTTGAAGTTCGGCTTTGCCGTCAAAGCGGAATTGAAAGAGGTTTCTCATTAAGGGTTCGGTGTCGGCGAGGGCCACAAGACAGTTGCGGATATCTCCCGGGGCAAGAAGCCCGAATTGATTGCGCAATCTCCCTGAGCTACCTCCGTCATCTGCTACCGTGACAATCGCCGTAATGTTTGAGGTGTATTCCTTTAAACCATAGAGTAAAGTAGAAAGCCCCGTACCTCCTCCAATAACCACAATTCTGGGGCCCCTGGCCAATTGTCTTTTTTGATAAATAAGGTCGAGAATCCTTTTTCCTTCCTTAGGAGGAAGAAAAAAGGAAAGAAAAGATTTTACCGTTCTTTCCAGGCCTACAAAAATGACCACAATACCCAGACAGAGGGTAAATCCGCCTAATACGCGCACGCTGAGATAATCCGGGGAAACCAGGTCTATAGAGCCGATGGAAACCATGACCATGCCCAATATACAGACCATCACCCATCGCTTAATCTTTATTCCCGGATATAACCACTTAAACTTATCCATTGTGCCCTATTTTTTTTGATCCTCCTGCTTGATAATCTTGATTAAGGCCTTTTCGTCTTTTGCTCCTTTCAAAGTCTCGCGGAAAAATTTATCTTTTAAGAGACGGGAAACCCGCGCCAGGGCTTTCAGGTGAGGTCCTGCAGAATCTTCCGGCGCAAGCAATAAGAAAAAGATATATACCAGTTCACCGTCTAACGACACGAAATCAACTCCTTTGTGGGATATGCTGCAAGCGCCGGTTAATCTTTTGACTCCGTCAAATTTTCCGTGCGGGATACCAATTCCCTGCCCGATGCCAGTAGAGCCTAAGGCCTCGCGTTCCAGAAGCACCTTAATCACTTTATCTTTATCTTGATTTTTGATTTCTCCGGTTTTGATTAAAAGCTCAACCAATTCTTTAATCGTGCCTTTCTTATCCGTGGCCTGAAGGCTGGTATTGATTGCCTCTGGATTTAAAAAATCCATAATCTTCATTCCCGTCTTCTCCTTTCAAATTTACGAAGTAAATTTGATCCTGAGTCCCAAAACTTCGGGACGAAGGATCTTTTCCGTTTATTTCTGGAGCGGGCGATGGGTCTCGAACCCACGACCTTAACCTTGGCAAGGTTACGCTCTACCAACTAAGCTACGCCCGCATTTTTAAAACTATAACAAACATCTCTATCGCCTCGGGCAGCAATGGGCGGAAGAGGACTCGAACCTCCACGGATTTCTCCATTAGCTCCTAAGGCTAACGTGTCTGCCAATTCCACCATCCGCCCGCAAAGCAGATTTTAGTTTCCTATACTTCCTAATAAGATAGGGCATCTTTTGTTTTTTACTATTATAAATATATTTAAAAATTTTGGACAGATTTATTTTATAAAAGGTAAGTTGATAACTACGATTGGATTTAAAAATACGACCTCTAATTTTCAAGATTTCAAAAATATATTTATTAAGCCATTTTAAGAAACGTATGCTACCAGAAGTTATCCTTATCTTCAGCTGTTTAAATCTACTTTCAGGATGCTCAGTAATGTCTATGGAACCATCACCATCTATTAATCCTCTTAAGAAATCGCTAAAGTATCGTTTAGGTATATTCAAATCGGCTAATAAGCGACTTTTGTTAGGCATTAATCCTATCTCTATAAAAAATTTATATAACTCCTTATTGCCAAACTGAATTCTATGATACCATTTCTTGGGATATTGGCCGCGTTGTTTACGGGTAATTCTATTATTTAAATTAAGGCACCTTTTAAGAGTTTTAATCAATTCTAAATCTTTTGAATAAAATTCGAGGTGTCGACCATCTGAAGACAAATTACCATCTGCAGTAAATAAACCAACAGCATATGAAAAACTATTATTCCACTTTATCATAATTTGCCAATTCCGCCACGTCCACAGGCCCTTTTTTATTGGTACCCGCACCAGGGGTCGAACCTGGGACCTTGACATTAAGAGTGTCCTGCTCTACCAACTGAGCTATGCGGGCCTACCCAATTCTATTCTTACCGCATAGCTGAGCCCTTCCTCACTTTCCTTATCGAAGGGCGACTTGTCCTTCGAAGTTAAATGCTATCTCTGCATCAGCTTTAACTTCGGAGGAAGCTATGCGGGCCTATATATCCTAATAGGGCTTATTATTATAACATAAAGACCAAAATTGGTCAATAATGCAGCTTCTTTTTGTGAACTAAAGGATCTGTCTTTAGCTACTTCAGCGGCTACAATCCTCCGATTTGCCAGCTCTTTCAAAGATGCAAATCGGATCCTCCAGCTCTTTCGAGGCGAAGGATCTTACCTATTCGTCGGATTGCTTAACGCCGCTTCAGTACCAATTTTTCCTCGAAAAATTGGCGCGCCCGGTAGGATTTGAACCTACGACCTACTGGTTCGAAGCCAGCCACTCTATCCAACTGAGCTACGGGCGCGAACTTCTTTAGAAACTCTACCTTGTCCTTCAAAGTCCTTCCTTTATCTGCGCTATGAAGGACGAAGGAGGACGGGCGTACACTTCAACAAACTTCTACTCTGTATGCGAAGCCCTTCGAGCCCTTCTATTGTTCACGTCTTGAAGGGCGAAGGAGGACGGGCGCGAACTTCTTTAGAGACTCTACCTTGTCCTTCGAAGCCTACTTCTTTAGTTTAGCACAATTTGGGCTTCGGAGGACGGGCGCAGAAGAACATTTTATAAGGTGTTATTATATCTTAAGATAGTCCGGATGTCCAGAAAAAATAAAAGTCCCTTACCGCTTCCGGCTGGCCTGCCTGATGGCCTGAATTCTCTTCAAGACAGGAGGATGGCTATAATACAAAAATATCTTCAGGGGATGGGGGGTGAGGTTGGATAGATTTTCCACAGTCAATTTTTTTAAGGCTGTAACAAAGGCCTCCGGCCTTTTGGATGTTGAAGCTGCATAGGCATCGGCCTCATATTCGTGTCTGCGAAAAAGGGAATTACTGAAAACGGAAAAGAAGATACTAACCGGGGTGTAGAGAAAAGCAAAAAAGAATAAGCTGGCATAGATTGAAGTCCTCTCCATTTTAAAAGCAGTGAACAATCCCTCGTTATTGATAAATAAGGAAAGGATAAAAAACATCACCCCACAGCTTAAAATTGCCATACCTATCCGCTTGAGAATATGTCTTTTTTTATAATGTCCTATTTCATGGGCAAGGACAGAGACCAGTTCATCAATACCAAGTTTAGCAATCAGGGTGTCAAATAAAGCAATCCGCCGGTATTTCCCAAAACCTGTAAAGTAAGCATTTATTTTACTGGAACGACGCGACGCGTCCATCTTGAAAATCCCTTTAATCTTAAAGTCCTCTTGGGCCGCATACTGTCCAATTGCCTCCTTTAGCTCACCGTCTTCTAAAGGAATGAATTTGTTGAAAAGAGGCAAGATTACAACCGGGGCAATGAACACTAAAAACAGTTGAAATAATACTACAGCGACCCAGCAGTAAACCCAGGCCCAGCTGCCTGTCTTGGCGAAAAACCACAAGATAGCCGAAAAGACTATTCCGCCAATCACAGCGCCCAAAATCAAACTTTTCAGTATATCCAGGATAAAGGTGCGCGCATTGGTCCTGTTGAAACCGTATTTCTGTTCGATAACGAAGGTGCGATAGGCAGAAAAAGGGATGTTTATAAGTTGATTGGCTAATGAAAGGATTGCGGCAAAGATTAAACCGGTAGGGATAGGGGCTAACTGAAAACTTCTTGCTAATCTATCAACAAAATTGAATCCACCCTTGAGAATAAAGAGTAAAATAACCGAGGTAAAAATCGTGGTCTTGATAAGCGTAAAACGCGTGCTTTCCTTGAGATAATTTTGTGACTGTGTATACTTCCGGGCATCATAAAAGCCCTCAAATTCTTCAGGCAAATCCGGCGAAGCAGACCTGATATTTAAATTCTCTACAATCACATCTATCAGATAATGTCCGATTAAAATAGCTAAAATAATCGCCAGGTAAATATTCATCTCCCAAGATACCATTTCCGGACTGTCTTCCAATTTCCCAGGTCAGCCCAGGCAAAGTCACCTTTGACTACTAAAATCTGCACCTCTTCGCCCCTCTTCACCTTTTGCATCAGGCCGTGGTCAATCGATATTTTCTCTAATTGCTCAAAAACTTCTCTTATTACCTCATCTCTTTCAGAGGCACGCAAACTATTTCTAATCCTTTCTAACCCCGTATGCAATTGCGGCATATATCTTTGGATGGCCTTAAATATATTCTCAATTTTCCAGATAAACATCCCGCTGTTCCAGAAGTATGTGTTTGCCTGAAGAAACTTTTCGGCGCTGTTCCTATCGGGTTTTTCTTTAAATTCTATTCCTTCAAAGATGTCCGTATCTTGAACAATACCTTCACCGGTTTTAATATAACCGTATTCTGTGCTTGGTTCGCTGGGTTTAATCCCGATGGCAACAAGATAAGGGCCATTCTGGGCTGCCTTGATTGCCTTCTTAAGGCTGTTTAAGAATTTATCTACTTCTGTTATCTCATGGTCGGCAGTTAAGACCACCATAGTCGCATCCGGATATTTTTCCTCTAACACTAAAGCTGAAAAACCAATGGCCAAGGCCGTATCTTTCCTCGCAGGCTCAATAATAATATTAGATGAAGAAAGTCCGGGCAACTGCTGCTTAATCTTTTCGGCTAAATCTTTTCCTGTGGCAACATAGATTCTTTCTTCGGGCACAAGGGCGCGTATCCGCTCAAAGGTCTTTTGAATCATCGTCCTTCCGTCGCGAGAAAACGAACAAAGTTGCTTGGGACGTAGCTCTGTGCTTAGCGGCCACAGCCTTGTTCCGCCTCCACCGGCTAGAATTACCGCTACCGCTCTATCTAAGTCTGGCTCTTTCGTCATCCCGGAAAACCTTTCGGCTACTTCGCCCTCTCCTCACCATAAGTATAATTTACAATTTTACTCTTGCTTAAGTCCACGTTAGGGACAATTATAATTGCCTTATCTTCAGACAAAAATTTAGACCGCCTCACCCCGATATCTAAAACTTCTACAGTTTCTCCGGAAGGAATCTTGATTTTATCTCCTATCCGAAAAGGGGTGTCAATCATAATCAAAAAGCCGGCAATAATATTAGCGATGGTATCCTGAGCCGCCAGGGCAATAGCTAAAGAACCAACGCCCAGAGCAGCAATTAAGGCAGTTATGTTTACTCCATAAAGAGGCAGGATTACAAGAAGGGCAATCACCCAGATAATTATTTTGATAGTCCTGCTTAAAAGAGGAATTAATTTATCATCGAGTCCAGTTTCGGTTTTAGCACTAATATTTTCTTTATACCAACTCAAAAACGCACCCACAATTCTCTGAATAATAAAACTTATGCAGATAATAAAAATAGTCCCTATATACTTCTTTAAATCTTGCTGCAGTTGGAGGGAAAGCCTGGAGGCTATGTTTACTTTATATTGCACGTAACTGGCAATGAACAATAAAAGGACAAGCAGAGATAAAGATGATTTTTTGAATATCTCTACAACTGCCTTCTTAGATGTCTGAATCATTTAACCCTCCTCCGGTTTTAACGTTAGCTGTTTAATTATCTTGTGAGTAAGCGCTTCTTTAAGCTCTATCTTATCTCTAGTACAAGCTATATATGTGGGTTCGGCATTATCAACCCAGGTTCCGCAATTTGCATATATCCCCTTCTCTATAATCTGCAGCTGGGGTTTGTGGATATGCCCGAAGATAACTATCTTTGCACCCGAATTTAGGTGATTCTTTACTGCTTGCTCAAATTCTCCGAAATGCCCGCCTCTTCTAAAGTATTCCTTTGTTGCCGGAGTAATTCTATTTCTTATAAATATGGCCTGGCGCAAGAAATCGTCCAGGCCTTCCAATGCCCTTTTTGTCCATTTATCAACATCGGGATGAATTAATTTCTCTAAACCAGCTATAAATAGAGTAAATTGTTTGCCCCGGGGCCATTTAATTGATTCAAGCGGATTCTTATAACGATTGAATATATCGTATCTGTGGCCGTGTTCGGCAACGATGCCATTTTCCCTATCGCGGTATTCCAAACAGATACCCTCAACTGAATCTGCAAATTTTACAAAGGGTATATAATCGTGATTTCCGATTACATAGGTTATCTTTACTTTATTCCTTAAGGTTAAGAGTTTATTGATAACTGCACTGTGTCGAAATATTATCCTGTCTAAATCAGCCTGCCATAATTCAAGAAGGTCTCCTAAGATAATCAATTCCTCGGCCCGGCCTTCTACAAATTCAAGGAATTCTAATAATTCTCTATCCCGGTGAAAATCATCGCTTCTTGAACCATCGCCCAGATGTAGGTCACTAATAAAGATTTTCATTTTCTATAATATTATACCTTTCATTAAATAGGAATTATGAAAGTATATCCTTTGGGATTATAGCCCCTAAAACAATAAATCCCAAGCCCCCTTAGAAATATCATCTGCCCCGTTAAAAATTCAATTTCTCAGCGGGGCAAGCAAAATCTGCTCAGGATTTATTTATGACTGTAGGTTATACCTTTACTACGTTTGTGGCCTGTTCGCCTTTAGGTCCTTGTTCGATTTCGAACTCGACTTCTTGGCCTTCCTCTAAAGACTTATAGCCTTCACCCTGAATTACGCTGTGATGCACAAACACATCACTACCTGATTCAGTAGTAATAAATCCGTAACCTTTCTGGTTGCTGAACCATTTAACTTTACCTCTTGCCATTACTTGCTATCCCCCTTTCTACAAAATTTTATATACCTTATTTTCCCTCCTTTGTCAAGTAAAATCCTCCCTTTGGTGGTAATCGTAAGCAAAAGGGGTCAGGCGCTTTTTTCAAATCGTAAGCAAAAGGGGTCAGGCGCTTTTTTTCAGAGCTTCGTGGCTGTTCTTCTTCCCATCAGCAGGCGGGTTATTCTTTCCTCAATCTTGGGATGGAGCAGAACAATTAACAGGCCTCCGATAATGTTGCCTATTGTCACGGGAATTAGGTTATCGAACATGGTAAAGAAATGGGAACCAAATTCACCCTTGACCATCAGTCCGGCAGGCAAGAAATACATATTAGCTACGGAGTGCTCATAGCCCGAGGCAACAAAGACCATAATGGGAAAGTAAATTCCAAGTATCTTACCCATAACCGACCGTGAAGCAATAGACATAATTACCGCCAGGCACACAAGCATATTACACAAGATTCCCCGGCAGAGTGCCTCTGTAAAACTCAACTGCAATTTTGTTTCAGCTATCTTCACGGCCACAGTTCCGCTTGAAGTCAAATTGCCCAGATGGACAAGCAACCCGGAGTTGAACACAAACCAGGAAATAATTACAGCGCCTAAAAAATTGCCGAAAAAGACAACCAGCCAATTGCGCAGGACCTTGATAAAAGAATATCTTCGATAGATAAACCCTACGGTCATCAGAATATTGCCGGTAAAGAGTTCTGAACTGGGAATAAGCACCAGCATCAGGCCGACACTAAAGACACTCCCGGCAAGAAACCCGGCCAGACCCGCATCCAGCGTCCCCCCGCTTAACACAGCAGTCGCAGCATGGGCGCCAAAGGCGATATATATCCCCGCCAGAATGCCATAGACGAATAATTCAAATATCGTCGCGCTTGCTTTCTTTTCGCCGATCTTGCTTATAGTCTTTGATATCTCCAAAGGACTTAAGAAAAGGGCATCCATCTTTATCCCATCCCTTCTACCCAAGCGGGTATTCCCTGTTCATACCTGGTGTGTCATAGAAGTTCTATATCTGGCTGCTTAACCCAACCTTGCCGTCCGTCACGGCGTCTGAGCTTTACCCAATCTTCTTTTGAGCCAACTACAACAATGGACTCGCCTTCATATAAAGTAAAATAGGTCGTGGCGCCATCAAGCGGCTCAAATTTAGAATCTGATGTCTCGGCAATAACAACTGCCTGTTTCTGAATAACGGTTTGATAAAACTGGGCCAAGAATAAAGAGCCAAAAATAATTAAAGCAACTAATATCGGATAAGCGATATAGGCAAGCGCTTTTCTTAGTCTTTTTGTTACAATAATCAAAATAGTCAAAATCGCCAGGGCAAAATATAGAACCACGCTAATCAAAGTAAGACCATTTAAACTAAAGGAGCCGGCCTGATTAAAAAACATCCGCGCAAACCGATTGCCTTGGGGTACAACTCTTCCGCCTTTAATCAGCGATTGCGCATAATCCAGGTTTGATGTTAAATCCGCGTCCCTGGGCATCAATCTCTGAGCACGCAAATAGTTTAAGATTGCCTTGCCTAAAGAACCGTGTTTAAAATAGACATTACCGAGGTTGTAATAAAGCGGGCCGCTTTCAATCCCTAAAGTCAAGGCTCCTTCATAAACCGCAATGGCCTGCTCAAACTCCTCTTTACTATAATAGGCGTTGCCCTGGTAGAATAATGAACGCGCCTGGTTCAGCTGGTTGCCAAAGGCCCCACTTACAAAAAGAAACATCAATGCCAAAAAGAAAAGGTTTGCTTTAGCCCTCATACTTTTATTTTCTCCAGTCTATCGATAATCTCCTCAAGCAACTTAAGGCTCTTCAGCATATCCTCTTTGCTAATGCTTGCAGGTGCATAACGGGCCATATCGCAACTATTGAAGCATTCGCCTACCTTATTTAAGATATCCTGATCGATGTTGCGGAGTTTAAGTTCTTCTATTACATTAGAGGTTATTCCTGCTGTAGGCAAATAAAATTTATCTCCCAGATATTCCTGTAAGGCCTTAAAAACTGCATCAAAGAATTCCTCGGGCTTTTGCGAGCCAAAGAGGTTGCGCGCCTTTTGTAAATTCTTTCTTGCCTTACCGGGAGCGCACAGGCGTCTGGCATAAGAAATATCGGTCCGGAGACGTTCTTTCTTTTTCTGAAAAATTGATATAGCAACAAGCGCAAGCAGGGGAATAAACTGAAGGGCAATAAATAACCTATTCTTGCATAAAAGTGCACCTTTTCGCTTAAACTCACCCGGCATATCTTTGATATAAATAATGTCCCGGCCTAAAATTTCCTTCCTGCGCAATACCTCCCCGCCTTCTTTGCTGATTTCAAAGACCTTTAACCCCTCTCCTTCAGGCAAAGGATTTACTTTAATCGCTATCGGCCCTTTGACTATCTTTTGATATTTGCCGGATTGGGGATTAAAGAAACTAAAGCCTACGGAAGGAATTTCGTTAATTTTATCATTCCTGGGAATAATCACCCGCTCAAACGTTTTAGTCCCTTTCTCTTGTTTGACATCCGGCTCATAAACCTTAAATTCGTCTTTCAGCTTGAGCTCAGGAGAATTTACTGTCTTAAAGTTTCCTTTTCCGGAGATAGCCATCTTTAAGGTAATCGGGTCGCCTACTTTAACTTCCCGGGGCTCAGCGGAAAGAGAAAATCTATAACTGCCCACTGCGCCGGTAAACTCAGCCGGCCTTTCCTCTTCGGGCAAGGTTACGATTGTAATTGGGATATCGCTGGATTTTAGGCTTAGAGGGTAACTCTTGTAACGGGCAAAGAAATCATCATCAAAAAAAGAAGAACCAAAACGGCTACTCGTCTTTTCTTTTATAAGTAGATTACATTCTAATTGCGCCGGCCCCAATGTTAGTTTGCCGGCGCGCATAGCAAATACACTGGTCTTAAATTCTATTACATTATACAAAATACCTGTTAAGGCGTCCCGGTACTGTCTGGGCTGGCCAAATTCCTCAATTGAAAAACCTTCATGGGAAATTTGCGGGTATCGAATATCCCTTAATGCCAGATTATTTACATAAAGTTTAATAGTTACGGGAACGAGTTCATTTACATAAGTCTGCTTTTTGCCGACCTCCATGGCCAGAAAAACCCTGTCTTCTAAACCGTAGGTCCTGTCTTCAAAATCCGGTATCTGTCCGGTTTGCGGGCGGCTCACCGGCCCCCGGACAACTTCTACCGGTATTGGTGCTGAAGTGTACGTCTTGCCTCTAAATTGGATGGAGAAAGACGGTATCTGAAATGTCCCGACTCTACTGGGAATCAACTTATACCTGTGTGTAATTGAATTGGAAACCTGGCCGTTGATAATTGATGTTAAGGTTGAAGGGCCTAAATAGCGCCAATCAAACCCATCAACGCCGGGAAAATAAGGGGTAGGCACATCCTGCGTGCCGTAGAAACTAAGATCAAGTTGAAGGTTCTCGCCTAACGAAACCTTACCCCTATCCACAGTAACTTCAAAAGTTATATCATCAGCAAAGGCCGAAGCAAAAGAATTCAACAATAAAAATACAATTATCCAAAAAATCCCTTTCATATTCCTGTCTTCACCAATCCTTTAAGACATCCGGCAAGCCAAATGTGGGCGCCTTTTCCTTATATAACCCCCTGGGCTCTTCTTCCTGGCTGTAACTTTCCAAAAGCATTGCCGCTTCCTCCTCACTCATCTCCTCTGGCTGCTCGGCTCCTGCAGTTTGCCCGGAGGCTTGCTCTTCGAGCTTTTTCTGCTCCTGCGGGCTTACGTCCTCGGTCTGCTTTTGTTCCTCTTTAGCGCTTTCTGGCTGCTGAGCCTGCTTTTGCTCTTCTCCATCAGCTTCCGCGCCTTCCTGCTGCTGGCCGCCACCATCTTTTTTCTCTTTTTGGGCCTGTGTTTGTTGTTCTAACTTTTTTTGCAACCGTTCCAGTTCTTTTTTGACAAAGTCGTAATTATATTTTGCGTCTTTGTCCTCCGGTTCAAGAACAAGTGCGTGTTCATAATGACGCAGCGCCTCTTTTAACAAATCTATGGCCTGCGCTAAATCTGTCTCCTCAAAACCTGCGCCAAATTTATATTTAGCGTTGCCGATATTATAACTGGCCTTTTGCTCTAACGACTCTTCTTCTGAAACAAGAGATTTTTCAAAATGCCCGATAGCTGCGCGGTAGTCCTCTGTTTTATACAACGCCGCGCCTAAATTAAAGTTGACAATATCGGACTCAGGGATATCTACAAAGGCCTCTTCGTAATTCTTCAGGGCCTCTTCGAAGCTACCTTCATTATACAATAGATTCCCTTTTTTTACCGCTTTTTTTGCCGGCGTTTGCGCCCAGCAAGGATACAGATTAAGGCCGAACATCAATATTATCAGCAAAATTCGCATCATCTTCGATAGTCCGGTTTTTTCTTCTTGTCGCTGATAAAGGGCTCTATGATTAAAAGGATTAAAGCCGCCCCCAGAGGTATTTGGAAGTGCTCGTAATAAAGCTTGCTCATCATCTGTGCCTTGATCTCCCTTCTTTCCATCGGCAGAAGTTTTTCTCTATAGATATAATCAAGGCCGAATTCAGCTCCGCTTGAACGCAGATAAATCCCGCCGCAAGTTAAGGCAATCTTCTGGAGAATCTCTTCGTTTAACCTGGACTTTACCACATTGCCCTGTTTGTCCTTTAAGAATCTGTGTTGCCCGGCTTCGTCGGTTAATTGGATTAATTCCCCTTCGCTGGTGCCGATGCCGATACAAAATATCTTGATCCCTTCCTTTCTGGCTGCCCGGGCAAGCTCGAGGACATTTCCTTCGTGGTCTTCCCCGTCGGTAATGATAACCAGGACTCTATATTTTTCCTGCCCGCCTTCATAGCTGAAGCTGGCCTTCTTTATTGCGCTGGAGATTGAGGTGCCCCCCTGCGGAATTATACCTACGCTTAAATCATTCAAGGCCAGTAAAAACCCATGATAATCTACGGTCAAAGGACACTGTAAAAACGCAGTTCCCGCAAAGGCAATCAAGCCAATTCTGTCGCCCTTTAATTCCTTAATCAAATCTTTGACCGCTAATTTAGACCTTTCTAACCTGTTCGGCTTGACGTCGGCTGCCAGCATGCTCTTTGAGACATCAATGGCAATTAAGATATCCAGGCCTTTTCTCTTCACTTCCTGCCACCTGAATCCCCATTGCGGCCGCATCAGAGCAAGTACCGCAAATATCAACGCCGCTATAATCAGTGCCAGCTTTATCGTCTGCCTCTTAAAACTTACTGAAGCGGCAATCTCATCCAACAGCTTATCTTCGGCAAACACACGCAGGGCCCGTTTTTTACTGCGTAGGGCCCAGATAAAAAACAATGCCAGCCCTAAAATAATCCAGAAGACAACGGAATATTGCTCCTGTGCAAATCTCATTAGGGTAATTTCCTCAACAGTGAATTTGACAAAACTATTTGCAGAATTATTAGCGCAAGGCCCGGAACTAAAAGTCTGGAAAATAATTCTTCGTATTGCTGAAAACCAGTTTCCTCAACAGGGGTCTTCTCCAGGGCATCTATCTCTCGATAAATCTTGCGCAGCGATTCTGTATCGGTAGCCCTGAAGTATTTTCCGCCGGTTATCCGGGCAACCTTTTTCAGCATCTCTTCGTCTATCTCCACTCTTACATCTTGATAAACGGTCTTGCCAAAAAATCCCTGCACAGGATACGGGGCCAGGCCCCTTGTGCCTGCCCCGATAGTATAGATTCTTACTCCTAAGGCCCTGGCTGCCTCCGCAGCCCCTAAAGGAGAAATTTTACCTGTATTATTTACGCCGTCAGTCAAAAGCACAATAATTTTGCCTTTGGCCTTTGTGTCTTTAAGCCTGTTTAAAGATGAGCTGATTGCCGAACCAACTGCTGTGCCGTCTTCGATTGCACCAATCTCCACTCTGGCTAAATTTTTGAGCAACCAGGCATAATCCAGGGTCAACGGACATACTGTATAAGCGCGGGCCGCAAAGGCCACCATCCCGATGCGGTCGCTGACTCTAGCCCGGATAAAGTCTTCTACCGCATCCTTAGCTACTGCCAGCCTATTCTGGCGGACGATGCCTATTTTAAAGTCTTCCGCTAACATACTGGTTGAGCAATCTACGGCCAGGACAATATCTACTCCTTCGCTCTCAATCTTTGTTTCTTCCAGAAGAAGCCGCGGCCCGGCCAGGGCCAGAAGCAATAGAATTATCGCTGCCACCCTTAGATAAACTATATTCCTGGCCAGTCTTAACTTTAAGGTGGGCTGGAAGTTCTTGACTAATTCGCCGGAAGAAAATCTAACGCTCGAAGAGGCGTCTCTCTTTTGTAAAAGATATGCCAAAAAAATTATCAGCGGCAAAAATAGTAAGACCCAGGGGTCTTTAAATATCATCTTTGGTTTCCTCAACCAGTTTCATTGCGGCATTGAAACTCTCATCTATCTCTTCTTGCGCGGGGCCGTATTTAGCAAATTTGACTATGTCGCAGAGGCCTAAAAATTCTTTCAACAGGTTTTTATGCCTGCCGGATAAAACATCGGAATCTCTCAACGAAAACAAAAACTCCTCTGTAGTCATCTCCGGGGCCTTAATGCTGAACCTACTCTCTATATAATGCCTGACGATATCAGAAAGCCTAAAATAATATTCCTTAGTTTTTCCCAGCCCGGCTAAGTCCTGTGCTTTCAGGGCCAGCAAGGCCTCGCAGGCAATCTGATGCGCTAACTTTTCTGGAACCTGAGGTCCGTTTGCATGCCTTTTTAGTCGCTTTCTCAAAAACAAAACTAAAAAGACAAGGCCGGCCAAAATGATGATGATACCGATAATAATAAAAAAGAGATAATTCTCCGGGAAATAGACCGGGGGCTTGATGTCTCTGATATCATTGGCTTGCGCAGGCGATATCACTCTAGAGCAACCTCTTTTCTCTCATCCGGAAAAATCTTATCAGTTCTTTAGCATAGGCTACGTCTGTGCGCAGGTTAATAGTATCCACATTTATGGAACGCAGAAGCCTTCCTCTTTCCTTAATTCTGCGCAAAGAATCTCCCCTATATCTTTCTCTAAAATTCGCTTCGCTTGTATCAACTACAAAGTTTTCATTTGTCTCGGCATCATTAAGTCTTAAAATGCCTACATCGGGCAGTTCGATTTCCCGCGGGTCGGTAATAGTAACGGCAACAATGTCATGGCGTTTGTTGGCGATGGAAAGGAAATTTTTAAAACCTTGAGCAAAAAAATCAGAAATGACAAAACTGATGGTCTTGCGTCTGGTCACGCGGTT
>CAZEQA010000005.1:0-8940 GCA_964514265.1 uncultured Planctomycetia bacterium
CCTCTTCGCTCATTCGGACCAAAAGAGCGTCGCGAGTAATGCCGGCATTGTTGATTAGTATATCAATCTTTTTAAATTTGTCAAGCGTTTTATTAACCATTTGCTCAACTTGATTAAAATTGGTAACATCGCATGAACTGGTCAACACCTTAACGCCGCAAGAGGCAATTTCTTTCTCTGCCTCTGCTAAAGTTTGAGGATTGATATCGGCAATAACTAGATTGGCGCCTTCGCGGGCAAAGTTAAGGGCAATCTCTCTACCAATACCTCTTGCACCACCCGTGATTATGGCCACCTTGTCCTTTAGCAACATGGTTAATACTCCTCTCTCCTACTTCCGAGTTCGGGCTACTGCTCTTAAGTGCTTGGGGCTCTCCCCAAACACTTTCAAATAGTAAGGTGTTTATTGCGAAGCGAGCATTAGCAATAACACCGAGATTCTTCACTACGTTCAGAATCGTCCTTGGTCCTTGAGTAAAGCGAAGGACGAGCAAAGCCAATTGTTAGAACTTATCAATAAACTTCTCTAATTCCTCAACCGTCCCAATATTATACACTGTTAACTGGGGATCTATTCTTCGCAAGAGTCCCTTAAGTACTTTACCCGGGCCGAGTTCTAAAAAACATTTTATTCCCTCGGAACCGATAAACTTTACCGACTCCTCCCAGAGTGTCCGTGAGACAACCTGCCGGGCTAAACTATCTTTAATCTCTTGCGGCGAGCTCTCTCCTTTAGCGGTAACGTTACTGACTACAGCTAGTTTCGGAGAACGTATCTCCACTTCTTCTAAAGCTGCAACTAATCTCTGTGCAGCCGGCGCCATTAAGCTTGAGTGAAAGGCCCCACCCACTTTCAAAGGAACGACTTTCTTAGCCCCGCGTGCTTCTGCTTCTTCCTTGGCCTTTTCTAAAGCAGGTAAACTGCCGGAAATCACTATTTGCCCTGGACAATTTAGATTGGCAACCTCTACTTTCGCCCCTTGTGAAATTTCTTCTACAATCTCTAATGGTAAACCAATCACAGACAACATTCCCCCGGGATTCGCGCAACTCGCTTGCTCCATATATTGAGCTCTATTTTTTACCAACTTTAGGCCTTCGGCAAAGCTAAATGCACCAGCTGCCACTAAAGCTGCATATTCTCCCAGGCTTAAGCCGGCAGTATAACTTACACTAAATGGCGGATGCCCTGCCTCCAGGGCCTTTAAACAGGCTACACTGACGGTAAAAATTGCTACCTGAGAGTTGATAGTTTTGCTAAGCTCTTCGATTGGCCCTTGAAATATCAGTTTAGTTAAGTCAAAATCTAAGATGCTGTTTGCCTGCTCAAAAATTGCCTTGGCTTGAGAGTAACGCTGGTAAAAGTCCTTGCCCATTCCTACATATTGGGCACCTTGGCCGGGAAATATATAAGCAACTTTGGTCATAGGTTTATAATGCCGGTCTGCTAATTGATTCTACGATATGTTGATTTACCTTATGATTAATGAATTCTGCAGCTACTCTAATTGCATTCTTTATTGCTTTGGCCGAGGATAACCCATGGCAGATGATACAGATACCATCTATACCCAGAAGAGGTGCGCCCCCATACTCAGTATAATCCATCTCTCTTCTCATTGCCTTCAGCGCAGATTTGCTAAATAAAGCTCCGATTCTGGTAATAAAGCTCTCACCAAGCTCACGTTTAAGTAGAGCGCTTAAACTCTCAGTCAGACTTTCACTCACCTTTAACACTACATTTCCCACAAATCCATCGCAGACTATTACATCACATCTGCCGTTAAACAGGTCGCGACCTTCTACATTACCAATAAAGTTGAGGCGGCTCTGGGCAAAAAGCCCATAGGTCTTTTTGGTAAAATCAGTACCTTTTGAGGCTTCTTGTCCGATATTTAATAGCCCAATGGTAGGATTAAGCTTTTTTAAGATAGCTCGACAATATACATCTCCCATCATTCCATATTGCAAGAGATGGTAGGGTTTGGGGTCAATATTTGCTCCCACATCAATAATTAAAGAGGCACCTTTCAAGGTAGGTACTACAATAGCGATACCCGGCCGCTCTACGCCTTTTAAGGCCTTGAGATAAAGTGTGGTGGCGCAGACCACTGCGCCAGTGTTGCCGGCGCTGACTATGGCCTGGGCCTTACCTTCCTTGACTAATTTTACCGCGACATTAATCGATGAATCTTTTCTTTTTCTTACGCTGGCAGCTGGCGCATCATGCATATCAATAATCTCTGAGGCGTGATGAATCTCTAGGTGAGGAAAATGGCTGCCATATTTAGCCAATTCTCTTTCCAAAACATCTCTTATCCCCACAATAATTACATGAGAAGCAAATTCCCGTGTGGCTAACACTGCGCCTTCTACTGTGGCGCCAGGGGCGTGGTCCCCACCCATTCCATCAAGTACGATTTTCATTTTTGGCGTCTCTTCTTTTTCTTCTGTTTTATCTCAACAACCTGCCTGTCCTTATAATACCCGCAATAGGGGCAGACCCGATGAGCAAGTTTGGGCTGTTTACACTGGGGGCATAAACTAAGCTTAGGCCTATTTAATCTATCGTGTGTCCTTCTTTTATCGCGTCGCGCTTTTGAATGACGTCTCTTAGGTAAAGCCATTTTTTCTCCTTATGGTTTGCAGCTGCAGTTACCTTTATTCAAATTCTGGCCACAAGTTGCGCAAAGTCCCAGACAATCAGGGCGGCAAAGTGGCTTTAAGGGATAACTTAAAATTATTTCTTCCCGTAAATTATCGGTAAGATCAATCTCCTTCTTATCCCCTATAGCAAGGTTTAGTTTAATCTCGAAAGATTTAGGAGCCGTGAACTCCTCTAAACAGCGGCTACAATTAAGATGCATCGGGAGATTAACCTTCAAGTTGACAGAAATATTGTTTATCCCTTTAGTTACTTGCGCTGACAGAGTTATCGGTTCGGCGAACTTGATGCCTTCTTTATCTAAGTCTAAAGCGGAAGGCTGGCAAGTCTCGTTCAATTCTAACCCTGATTCAGGAATCTGGTCAATGTAGATCTTCATGTTAAAATTTATTAAAAATTTTAAACATTGTTTAGCGTCTAGCGGGTAGCGTTTAGCGTTTAGTTTTTTTTCTATACCCTATACGCTATACGCTATACGCTAGATTTTGTTTTACAAGACGATAGGTATCCCGGGCAATCATTAATTCCTCATTGGTAGGAATAACCAAAATGCGCGTTTTGAACTTATCAATTAATGAAGATATACCCTGGCAAATCTTTCTTCTTACAAAAGGTGAATTTTCTCCGATTCCGGCAGTAAAGACAACGGCATGGCAACCATTCATTGCGCTTATATAAGCACCAATATATTTTTTAATTCTATAAATGAACACTTCCAAGGCCACCTTTGCCCTTTGATTGCCAGCTCGAGTCAATTTTAAGATATCGCGCATATCGCTGCTTTTACCGGAAAGCCCGAGAAGTCCGCTAGATTTATTTAAAAGCTCATCCGTTTGGGCAATGTTCAGCCTTCTCCTTTTCATTAGATAAAGAACCGCTGCCGGGTCAATATCGCCGCAGCGCGTACCCATAAGCAGGCCTTCCTGTGGGGTAAATCCCATTGAGGTATCAATGGATTTTCCCTTATCCACCGCGGTAATGCTACAGCCGTTGCCTAAATGACAGGTAATGATTTTTAAGTATTTTAGGGGGCGGCGTAAAATCTTGCTCGCTTTTTGAGCCACATAGCGGTGACTGGTGCCGTGAAAACCATAGCGACGAATGCCATATCTTTTATAACTATCATAAGGTAACCCGTAGAGATAGGCATAAATAGGCATACTCTGATGAAAGGCTGTATCAAACGCAGCCACCTGGACAATCTGCGGCATTAACTGCCCGCAGGCATAAATTCCCGCCAGATTCGGGGGATTATGTAACGGGGCCTGCTTACTATATTTCTTAATGGCCCTAATCACCTCTTTATTGATCACAGTAGATTGCTTAAATTTTTCGCCCCCATGCACAACTCGATGGCCTACAGCCTTTATTTCATCTTTGGAGATTCCTTGGCAACAATTGAGTAAATTTCGGATAACTAATTTTACTGCTGCTTGATGGTTAGGCACCTTTTTTGACTGGCCAATTTTTTCCACCATCCCTTTTGCCAGGCAGATCTCTTTGGGCATCCTGTAAAGTTGATATTTAACGGAAGAACTGCCGCTGTTTAATACTAAAATTAGCATAGTCTTTTAGCACTGAATTTTAAACAATGTTTAGCGTCTAGCGGTTAGCGTATAGTAAAATTCTTTTTGATTTTCTATCCGCTATACGCTATACGCTAATTACTGTGCTCGTACAGTTGTTACTGCAATAGCATCGATAATTTCTTTGGGGCTTGCGCCACGCGATAAATCACTGCATGGCTTAGACAATCCTTGAATAATCGGACCCACTACCCTTGCCTGGGCAAGCCGTTGCATCAGCTTATAAGCGATATTGCCGGCCTCAAGATTAGGAAAGATTAAGATGTTTGCCCTTCCAGCTAATGGGCTCTGGGGAACTTTTATCTTGGCTACATTGGGCTCAATTGCACTATCTGCCTGTAGCTCTCCATCAATAACTAAATCTGGCTTTGTTCGTTTTATCATTTCCGTAGCCTCTCTAACCTTATCCAGTAAAGCATGAGAACTCGAACCACGACTGGAGAAGCTCAACATCGCTAAACGTGGTTTGTATCCGGTAACCTTACTCCAGACTTCAGTAGTGCTTAAAGCGATATCTTTCAACTGCTCAACCGAAGGCAGGGGCACAATTGCACAATCGGCAAACATAAATAGTCCCTCTTCCCCATAACCTTTATCTTTAATCTCTATCAAGAAACCGCCTGAGGCTGTCTGATAATCAGGGTCCTTTTTAATGCAGCGCAAAATTGCCCTAGCCACATCGGAAGTAGTACGTACCGCGCCAGCAACAAAACCATCGGCTCTTCCCTCATGTAAGGTCAGGGCTCCATAATAGAGAGAATCTTGCAGAAGTAAATCCTTAGCCTTATCTTTGGTCATCCCATGATGTTTTCTCAAATTGCAATAAGTGTCAATATAATCATTTAATCCTTTATCCGTTTGCGGATCAATAATCTCAACCTTACCAATCTCTAAGTTATTTTCCTTAGCCTTTTTCAAAATCGTATCCTTTTTACCTAAAAGAAGGGGCTGGGCCAAATTCGCCTTCGCTGCATCAGCAGCAGCTTCGATTACGCGCAGCTCTTCGCCTTCGGGAAAAACAATCTTTTTGGGATGGCTTTTGGCTTGTTGATAGATTTTGTCAAAGATATTCATTTGGTCTTTCTCAACCGCGCCTTTAGCTTGCGCTCTACAAAATCAGGCACAAAGGCCTCTAGATTTGCGCCTAAGAGAGCTGCTTCTTTAATAAGTTTGGAAGAAAGATAACAATAAGATTCCTTGGGCATCATATAGATGGTCTCAATCTGGGGGTCCAGTCTTCTATTGGTCAGGGCCATCTGAAATTCATATTCAAAGTCAGAAATCATCCTTAAACCCCTAATCATCACCCGGGCCTTTTTTCTTTTTACATAATTGACCAACAGTCCGTCAAAACCTTCAACACTTATCTGAGAAATTCCTTTGGTGGCAATTTCAAGCATCGCTATTCTTTCCTTAACCGAAAAAAGGACTTCTTTTCGGGAATCGGAGGCTACGGCGACAATTACCTGGTCAAATAATTTTGTCGTCCTCTTAATTAAATCTATGTGCCCGAAAGTTACCGGATCAAAGGTACCCGGATAAACAGCTCTTCTTGTCATCGTCTGGCCCTCACTTGATAAAAAGTTAAAACTGCCTCTCCATACTTCTTGCTAAACACCACTTTAAGCTTGGGAAGCAGCTCTGGTAAAACCTCCCTTTTGTTATGCTCGGCAATAACTAAAGAGTGAGGATTTAATATACCATAATGACAAATTTTTATCAAGCAATTCTTCAGTTTGTCGTGATAATAGGGAGGGTCTAAAAAGACCAAATCAAACCTCTGCTTCTTTTGGCCAAACATCTCGATGGCCTTTTCGGCATCAAGAGCTAAAAGTGTTGCCGAAATCCCCATCCGCCTCAGGTTGGCCTCAATTGCCCTTATGCAGAGGCGATTATTCTCTACAAAAGTGACCGTCTTTGCCCCCCTGCTTTTGGCCTCAATGCCGATACTTCCACTTCCGGCAAAGAGCTCCAAGAAAGAGGCTGCGCATACCTTTTTACCCAACACACTAAACAGGGCCTCTTTAACCATATCCTTGGTCGGGCGTATCCTTAGGCCCTTAGGCATCTTTATTATATAACCTTTAAGTTTTCCAGCGATTACTCTCATTGTTAGACCGAAAGCAAACCAATATTTGCAGAGCTAAATCTCTGCTTGAGTCTTTGGCGAATAAGCAAATCTTGTTTTGCCCTAAGATGGGGGTCGCTTTTGACCAAGGAGAAGGCCTCTTTGCGCGCAAGCTCCATTAACTCCATATCCCGGACAATATTTCCTATTTTTAATTCTGGCAGACCGTGTTGCGCCGGGCCGAAGAATTGCCCCGGGCCGCGAATATCTAAATCCTGCTCAGCGAGACGGAAGCCGTCGGAAGTTGCCAGCATCGCCTCCAGGCGCAGTTTGGCTTTTTCGGTCTTGGGCTCGGAAACTAAAATACAATATGATGCGTGGGGTCCGCGGCCAATTCTACCTCTTAACTGATGCAGCTGGCTCAAACCAAATCTCTCTGCATGTTCAATCAGCATCACTGAGGCATTGGGAATATCTATGCCCACCTCAATCACAGTGGTTGAGACCAAAATATCTATTTTGCGGTTTTTAAAACTTTCTCTCGGCCGTCCATCTGGCCATGGATAAGGCCGACGCGCAATCCTTGAAACTCCTCTTTCTTTAACCTCTTGTACATAGAAGCAGCAGCCTTAAATTCAAACTTGAGGCTTCTCTCAATTAAAGGGTAAACGATATAAGCCTGTCTTCCCTGAGCTACTTCCTCGCGGATAAAATTATATGCATTTTTGATGGCATCTTCTTTAACCCGGATAGTCGAGATAGGAACTCGCCCTTTAGGCATCTCCTTAATTGTAGAAATATCTAAGTCTCCGTAAACAGTCATAGCCAAGGTGCGTGGAATGGGCGTAGCGGTCATTACCAGGTAGTCAGGGGTCCTGCCTTTTTTGCGCAGGAGAGACCTCTGGACTACACCAAATTTATGTTGTTCGTCAATTATTACTAAGCCGAGTCTTCTAAACTCTAAGGCCTGTTCAATCAAGGCATGGGTGCCTACAATAATATCCAATGTCCCGGATTGTAACTCTTTGAGCGTATTTAACTTGGCCTGTGGGCTCATACTGCCAATTAACATACCAACACTAATGCCTAAAGGTAACAATAAGTTGCTGAGCAAAAAATAGTGTTGTTCCGCTAAAATCTCAGTAGGAACCATAATTGCCGCCTGAAGCCCGGATTGTGCGTTGAACACAAGGGCATATGCGGCCACTATCGTCTTTCCTGAGCCCACATCTCCCTGGAGCAATCTATTCATCGGCCGGGAGGCCTGCATATCATTTTCTATCTCTTTGATTACCTGACTTTGGCTAGAGGTCAACTTAAAAGGCAAGGACCGGAGAAATAGTTCAACCAATTTTCCCTTATGTTTATGCAGGGTTTCCTTTTTCTCTTTGTGCTGGCGCATCTTTTTCAGTGCTAGAATTAACTGAAAAAGAAAAAATTCGTCGAATACCAATCTGCGATAGGCTGAAGTCTGGCTAGCATACTCTTTAGGAAAATGGATATTTCTTACGGCCAGAGTTAAAGGTAAAAGGCCTAGCCTTGTTCTTAGGACATAAGGCAACATATCCGGAATATAAGAACCAAAATTTTGTAGCGCTCTACTAATAACGGTGCGCAGAGACCTCTGGTTGAGTTTAGAAGTTAAAGGGTAAATTGGCACAATCCTGCCCATATGCAGAAAGCTCTCCTTTCCAGAAACAAATTCAAATTCAGGAGAATTCATCTGCAACTGGCGGTACTTCTCTACCTTACCATAGAGGATTATCTCTTCTCCCACTCTAAAATACCTTTTCATAAATGGCTGATTAAACCAGATAGCCAAGATTATACCGCTGTCATCTCCCGCAGCAATTTGAAATATGGAAAGCCCTCTTTTACTCAGCCTTTGGTTTGAGCTAAGTATTTCGCCTTTTACTGTGGCATAATTTCCTACTTCTAAACGGGCGATCGGTACAAACTTTCTTCTGTCCTCATATCGACGAGGAAAATAATACAAAAGGTCCCCAACCGTATGAATTCCTAAGCGGTTCAGCACCTTAAATCTTGCCGGACCCACGCCCTTAATATACTGTACCGAATCTGTTAAATCCATCCCATTCTAACCTAGGACCGTATTAACACAGTCTATCTTCGTTCGGTGTTTTTGCTCCGCTCGCCGTAAGTGCTCACAACTCAAATGCCAAAAGATTGCTAATGCTCGCTCCACAAAACACCGAACTTAAACACTACGCCTTTGTAAGCCGTGCATCTACAGCTTTTACCCTGACCGACAGTAAACTATTTATATCCCTCGTGGTAGCATCTTCAACGATAACCCGGATATAATTCTCAGAATAGCCGCAAAGAGAGCCGCTTCCTTTATCAGGCTGAGACTCGATTAACACGGTAAGCTTTCTTCCTAAAAAGCATTTTCTGAATTTATAAGAAGATTCTTCGGCTAACCTTTTAAGCAGATTGACTCGTCCCTTAATTACCTTCGGCTCAATGCGCCCCTGAAGATTAAAGGCCTCTGTACCCTGGCGCGGACTAAAAGAAAAGATATGGGTACGTAGTGGTGAAATTTCCTTTAGACAATGCACAGTATTACGAAAATTCTTCTCTTTTTCCCCCTAAAATTCCGT
>CAZEQA010000005.1:8960-24878 GCA_964514265.1 uncultured Planctomycetia bacterium
CCCCGGGAAAACCCACCAAAATATCTGTTGTTATAGCAATGTCCCGGACTTTCTTCTTAATTTTTGTTATCAAGGCAAGATACCTTTTTTGTGTGTAGCGACGATTCATTCTCTTTAGAATAGTACTATCTCCGCTCTGTAGAGGAATGTGCAGATGAGGGCAAATCTTTGGAGAATTAAAAGATGCGATCAACTTATCATTAACCAGCTGCGGCTCAATAGAGCTTAGACGAATACGGAATCTTCCTTCTATTGTTTCTAAACGGGCTAAAATATCAACCAAGTCAAAATCCCCGTAATGATAGTCGCCAAGACAAATACCAGTCAAAACTATTTCCTTAAATCCGCCATTTACTAAACGAGTTACTTCTTCAATAATTCTTTTTAAGCTTCGGCTCCTGGAATTGCCGCGCACAAGAGGCACCTTACAATAAGAGCAAAAGTTGTTGCAACCATCTTGAATCTTCACGAAGGCGCGTTCGCGATTTTTGAAGTCAGAAATCTTCAGGGGAAAATTGTCGGCTTCCAGCAGGCAGCTTTTGGCTTTCGGCTTTTTAAATAAACTTAAAATGCGATGTTTTTGACAATTAGGGACGATCTGGATTTGGTCAGAAATCTGTAGAATTTGGTGAGCATCTCTTTCCACCAAACAACCTGTAACAATAATTTTGGCCTGGGGATTAAATCTAATAGCCTTCCTAATTAGTCGGCGGGACTCTCTGTCGGCCTGATGTGTTACAGTGCATGTATTGATAACATAAATATCTGCAGGTTTATTAATATTATTTTCTCCAAAACCTGCGCTCAGGAACTGTTCTCTTATGCCTTGCGTCTCATATTGATTGACCTTACAGCCCAAAGTAAAGAATTTTACTTTTCTCATTCACTGAATAAACCGTACCTCAACCGATGTATGTCCGTATTGTTGAAATCTATCGGTTTTAACTTTTATATCGCAGGGATTACAGTAACCGAAGTTAGAACAAACTCTGAATTTGTCCTCAACTTGAAAGTCAAAATCCAAAATATTTCCTATTTTGTTTATTCCCTTATAGAGGTCGGCATGACAGCGGAAGACTCCTCCTTGACTGTCAATGAGGAGTTCGCTCGTTCTGCATTGCACTTTCTTTCTAAGTTCCTTATCGCAGGCACCTGCATATTTATATGTGCCGTGCAACCTTCCATTATATTCGCCGAGAAACTCCTTTATGCGAAAATCTATGCCCAGTTTTTGACACCTACTTTGCGCCTCCAATATTATCCTTTCATATGTAGGGTGCATTACTCCCCATATTCCAATACTAAAATCTGCCTCCAGCATCCTGAGGGTCTTCTTAATTGTCTCATCTAAATCCATTTGCTCAGGGTGATAACTTACGCGGATAGAGGCATAGGGGGCATCTCTTTTAATTCTATCGGCCCTAACCCTTTTTATAAATTCTTCCACATCGAATTGCAGGTTAGTCAAAATATCGATATTCAGTCTGCCCTCCAGATTATCGATAATATAAAGAAAGTCTCTATGCTGGCTGGGTTCGCCTCCTTGAAGCGTTATGGGCAAATCTTCACGGGAGATGATCCGGTTGAGCCCTCTAACCCAGTCTTTCCCAGAGATTGTCTTCCTCTTCATTAGTCGTGGCTGGAAATTATTGATGCAGTAATTACATCTGAGATTACAAGCAAATGTCAAAAAGACAGCAATGTAATTATAATTCAATGGAATGCGCAGCGGTCTAAAAGCCCCTGAGCCTATCATAAAAGCCCCATAACCAAATTAATCAAACTCACATTTCTTTTCAGGAGAATATATTTTAAAGCTGCCAAAAATCTTGCTGCCAATAATATCGTGGGCCCGGCAATATAATATTTATTACTTTTAAGCCTTACTTGACCATTTCTTGCCAGCCTTAAAAGCCGCCGTTCAACAATCTCTTTGGCATTATAACGCGTTAAGATATCTTTTAAAGAAAGGCCCTCTGGAGAATCCTTCAATTCCCTGAGAATCCTTATTCTCCGGGCAGTCTCTCCAAGATTCAGGAAATGAAAATAGCAATATCCCAGTAAGACGTAAGTCAACAAATGTACAATGAAAATGGCAATAAATTCTTTGATCAAAATTAATTCTTTTAAAAAAATATAAAGTTCAAGTAAAAACAGACTAAAGGAGCCAATTATGAATCCTGAAATTATTGAATTCAATAATCCCATTTTTGAAAAACACCTGGAGGATATCACCTGGCTTAATACATTGAGTGCCAAGGCAATAATGGGAATAAAAACATCTAAATAATTATTAAACATCGGGGACCTTAACCACCTTTTGGGGCATTCAGTAATTTACGAAAAAAAATGAATATATTCACCAAAAAAACGCCTTTAGGCGTCAATCTGTATTTATCTTTATCTCTATAGACCATCCTATCATTGAATAAATCTCTTATCCTTGGTTTCAGCAAAAAATCATCAGTCATTATGAGATAGAGCTTTTCTTTAGATAATCCTTCCGGAGCAACTTTAGCAATATTCAATATCATAGTCAGTGAAGGACTTTCCACCTCCACGGCTGAATAAGAGGTAATATAAGCGAGGGTTAAAGAACTATACAACAGAAAAAGCTGCAGATAATCAGTAGGGCCTTGGGGTGTGTTAATTCCAAAAAAGACAGCATCTGGGGCCTGCTTAAATACAAAAGCAGCGATGGTGAAAACCCCAAAAAATATTTTTAACAAAGCGATTGTTTGATTCTTTTCAGGCAAGCGGATCTTCCAAATAATAAAATGAATGAGGAAGGCCAAAAAAAATGTCAGTACTCCATAAAACAACACACTCATAAAAACAGTTCCTTTAGAATAACGCCCGTGCCTAATGTGTTAGATAAAATTCACATGCATGGGGGGTTGCCCCTTTGGTTCCTCAAGACCGATATTGCTGTGCTTTAAATCCCACAAAAACTCATTCACCTTATGCTGAAGGCATAAAGTTCCGCACATGGTTTTGGCATCAAACTTCTCGGAAGCGATGAGATGCAAAACCTCCCAATAGCGTTCGCTCTGCCAAATTGCTTTAAAAGACTTCTCTACGATATTATCGATATGGTACTTTGCGTATTTGTCATTGAACAACATCCCGCAAGGGGCAACCAAACCCGACCCTGAGAACTGCATGATGAAAGCAGGGCCGTAACAACGGCTGTATCTGCGTTTCCCCTCGCTTAGAATCTTGGACCACTTAACAGCAACTCTATATTTTTCAGTTGAATACCCTTCGGCTTCTTTTAGGGTGTCAATACACTTCTGATACTTAGAATAATCCACATTCAGACTCCTTGCCTGATCATCACTGCAATGCTTGATGATAGCGTAATCAACGCCTAATTTCCGACCAAGCTTGGCAAAAGGAACAATCTCATCAGCAAATTGAGGCATTAAGACCATCTGGATGCCTATAGTAACGGAAAGTTTCTCTTCTTTTTTTATTTTTACACATTCTTTGACAATATTACATACTTTATGGAAGTGCTCTTGTCCACAGCCCATGATGTTCGAATAGCGCACAGGATCTGCGGCAGAGATATTGAATCTAAGATAAGTTAAATGGGGCAGGATTTCATTTAATCTTTCTCTCTTGAGCAGATAACCATTTGTTCCCAAAGCCATATCTAAACCATTCATACTCCCTCTTAAAATAGCGTCATAGAGATAGGGAGAACAGGTGCTTTCGCCATCGCTGAGGAAACTGATAGCTTTCACTCCAATTTCAGCTGCGTCATCCAGAAACCTAAAAATGACATCTTTGGTCATCCTCTTTTCATCATTCGCCTGCAATTGCCCATAGCAATAGAGGCAACGATAGGTACATCTCCTGGTCAAGGCACAATCAATGGTGATAGGTGCTATCCTTTCACCGCTCAACCAAGCCTCGACCCTCTCTTTATGCCAAGGCAATTTTTGACCATCGAGAATCAATTCCCGCATTCAAAAACCTTTTTTAATTGGCCGCCTGGCTGCCGTTAACGAATCACTCGGAAAGGCACGAATCTCTTCTTTGCCTTTGCTGAAATAATAATCCTTCAGCAACTCCAGATAACCTTTGATGACTTGGTATAACGAAGGAAAAGTAACCGCCTTAGAAACCCCTTTCTTTCTCATCCCTAACTTATAGGGAACCTCGGCAAAAAGATAACCCCTCTTTACCAGCCTGATTAATATATCGGTTTGAAAAAAGAAGCCGTTGAAACGGCAATTCAATTCTTTTAAGATCGATTTTCTGTAAAGGATGGCTCCGTTGGTATAATTAAAATTGACTAAAAATGTGGTGTTGATGATAAAACGAAAGAGAAAAGAAAGTATATTTCTAAAAAGGGGCCTAACCTCTCTGTTAAAAATAAAAGGAATGACAATATCCACATGTTCAAGAAGCCTATAATAACGGAGGACTTCTATGGGATCATTTTCGTTATCTCCGGGAATCATAACAATGGTATCTGTGCTGGCATGCTCGACTCCCTCCCAGAAGCATACGTCAATCCCCTTTGGTTTATTATGTTGAATAATACGAACCTGGACTGGATTTTCTTTTGTTTTTTGCTCAATCAAAGCTTGAGTACGGTCAGAGCTTCCATCATTAATCACAATAATTTCACCGTTTATCTTAAAAGAATCGAACGCTTCCAATGTGGCCGAAATAGCCTCAGAAATATTCAATTCTTCATTAAGCGCAGGCATAATGACGCTTACTTCCTGGCTCATAACATTCTCCTGATTGCCGCGATGATATCTTTGGAATCTCTATAAAACGACTTCTCCAGCTGGCAACTGCTTGGTGTAGGCGCATCAGGAAGAGTAATCATCTGAACGTCTGATTTTAAATATCGCCTTATCTTATTATGGATACGTCCTAATATGATTTCCGCTATTCCCCCTGTCCGCCAACCCAAATCAGCAATAACCAGCCTCCCTGTCTTTTTAACTGAAGCAACAATTATCTCTTCATCAAAAGGGTTAAGAGACCTGGGGTCAACAATCTCTATGTCAATCCCTGCGCGATTTAATCTTTCTGCGGCCTTCAAGGCCTCCGTCAGCATCAAAGATATAGCTACCACCGTCACATCTTTTCCTGGCTTCCTGACCACGCCTTTTCCAATAGGTATCAAATACTCCTGCTTAGGAACATACCCTTTGATATCATAAAGCCACCGATGTTCAATAAAGACAACGGGATTATTATCGGCTATGCTTGAAAGCAATAACCCTTTTGCGTCATAGGCGCAAGCCGGCATGACAACTTTAATTCCAGGCATATGGACGAACAATGCATGGAGGCTTTGGGAATGTTGTGCCGCAGACCCCCACCCCTTGCCAATAATCGTGCGAATAACTAAAGGAACACAAACCCGACCCCCTGATATATAACGAAGTTTTGCGGCATGATTAAGTATCTGATCAAAAGAAAGAGGCAAAAAATCCATTCGCATATGCACTAAAACCGGCCTCATGCCAGAGGTAGCTGCTCCTGTTGCAAATCCTGTAAGTGCGTTCTCGGCAATGGGAGTATCAAATACCCTTTCGCCAAATTCCTTATGCAAGTTAAGTGTTGAACCAAAGATACCGTCTGGATCGTTGACGCCCTCTCCCATTAAAAAGACATCGGGGTCTCTTTTAAGAGCCTGCAAAAGCGCTTCTCTTAAGGCCTGCCTATAACTAAGCATTCTTTTACCTTTGGTTTCATGAACAGATGGCAAATATCGGGCAGCATGCTCTTGCGCTATTTTTGTCCAGGGCATCAGGTTTCCTCTCGATAGACGTTCTCACAAACTCCTTCTCCGTCCGGAAAAGGACTATTTTTAGCAAAACTTTCAGCAATAGCTATTTCTTCCTGAATCTGACCACGAATCTTTTCTATCTTTTCTTTCGCTAATATTCTCTTTTTTAAAAGACGGCCTTTAAGTCTTTTAATCGGACACCTCTTCACCCAAGAATCAAGTTCGTAGCAGGGGCGGCATCCTTTCTCAACATCGCAGTCCGGCCCCACATGAGCTTTCCAGCGATAAGTCCTGCATTCAAGGAGAAACGGCCCAAGACCTTTTCTTATCTTTTCAATCAACCTGCGAGAAATATCCAATATTTCTATTGCATCATTGCCATCACAACGAAAACCACTGATACCAAATACCTCACCCCTTTTAAAAATATTATCCAGAGGTTGCCTGGACTTCAATGGGGAATTAGTGGCGTAGAAATTATTTTCACATACAAACAACACGGGTAATTTCTTTAGCGCAGCAAAATTGAGGCTCTCATAAAATACCCCTTCGTCAACAGCGCCATCGCCAAAGAACGTAACAACAATATTTCTGCTTTTTTTGAATTTTAAACTCAAGGCAGCTCCCACCGCCAAAGGGATACCGCCGCCAACAATGGCTGATGTGGCAAAGATCCCCCGCTCTGGGTCGGACAAATGCATCGATCCTCCCCTGCCCTTACATCAACCCGTCTCTTTGCCATAAAGTTCTGCCATAATAGACAATAACTCCATGCCTTTAGCTATACAATGACCGTGACAGCGATGATTTGTAAAAACACAATCTTCCTTTTTTAAATAATGACTTACTCCTGCAGCAATCGCTTCTTGACCAATGGATAAATGAACAGGGGTCCTGATTTCCTGTTCAGGATACAACTGAACGATCCTTTGTTCGAAAAGACGGATCTTGAGCATCATGGAATAAACCTTTATCAAATCGCTGTTTTTAATCTGTGCCCTCATTGGCTCATCCTCAAAATTCCGTAGCAAAAGTCAAATAAAGTTAACGTGTGGGTCTGGATTTTTTAACTCCCAAAGGTAGCTATTGATTTTATCTAAGCGGCAAAGGTGCCTGCACCCGGCCACATCTAACCTTGAGCTTACTTTATCGATGATGGATTTTCTGCGCTTGCTGTTCATTGTGCTTCTAAAATCATTTTCATAAATATTGCCGTAGCAAAATTCTTTTTTTCCCAGAAAGGCACTGCAGGCATAAACATCCCCCTGGGCGGTAATATAGGCCCAAAACGGCAATCCCAAACAACGTTTGTAATCCCTGGCAGTGTTTAAGCCTTCCGTGCCTTGGGTCCTGAATATAATTTTGAAAGTATCGTCTTGCATCTTGAGCAATTTTTTGCCCAAATAGGCATAATCTCCGTATTTAAACGCTGGGTCTATATGTGAACCGCTTAAGGGATGCTGTGAATATGGCTTGATGGTCAAATAATCTACCCCGATATTCTTCAATAAGCTAACCAATGTAAAAATCTCCCTAACATTCTCTGGGATAAGTAACAATTGAACTCCTATGGTTGTTTTTAATCTACTCCTATTTTTAATTTTTATGGCATCTTTAAGATTCCTCAATACCTTATAGAAATCTTCTTCTTTAGCCCGGTGGACTTTCGCATAAGTTTTGCTTCTTCCTGCATTCAAACTCACCCTTATCCAACTCAAAGATTTCAACATCTTGCGGGATCTCTCTTTTGTAAGCAATACACCGTTGGTAGTTATGGCAACATCAATACCGGAATTCTCTGTATGGCGGACAATTTCGCATATATTTTTGTGAAGCAACGGCTCGCCTTCTCCAGCATACATAATGCTTTTGACGCCCAAAACACCTGCTCCTTTAATTGCGGCTTTTAAGACATCTAAATCTAAGAAATCAGGCCTATAGCCCAAATAATCAAGGGCACAAAAGACGCACCTATGATTACAACCGCCTGAGGGAGCAATTTCAAGATATATTGGACAGACAATCTTACCCTTTAACCAATCGTTGACCCTGGCAATATGGAACATCAGTTTATGGCTGTCTATCCTAAAATAATCTTCCACTGCTACTGTCCTTTCTCTGACAATAACTTCACAATTTCATCTCTGACTTCTTCTGGTTTAATAAATTCCATACAATGCGTCTTCTGGATACACCGAATATTAAGACATGGAACACATCCATAGGGAACCTTTGGCAGAACTTTGAGGCCCCTGGAATAGAGATAGACTTCCCGAGAAGACGTCGGGCCAAAAAGGGCAATGATCTTTTTCTTTAAAGCAATCGCTAAATGCATGCCGAGGCTGTCATTGCTTACGATGAGACGACACGAATTAACCCAATCCATATATTCATCAAGATTGCTCAATCCTTTCTGCCAGGAAATCGCAAACTTATTTTTTAGCTGGGCCTGTAATCTTTTCCAGTGTTTTTTAGGCCATGTTTTGTTTGGCCATTTATCTCCAGCGACCCAGTTAAAACCAACATCGTATTTTAACAAAGAATGCGGTTTATATCCAAGGATATATTCTTCCTTTTTTGTCCATTTTTTTCCAATTATTGAAACCAAGGTATACTGCCAAAATTTAATATTTTCTTTCTTTTTTTCTAAGTCAAAACAAAGGCCTAAAACTTTTTCTGCGCCATCATACGGCCGGGCGACTCCCTGGTCGGCATCGAATCTGAAACCAAATTTTCTCCGAGCATTTATAGAATCGGAGAATGCGCAAATGCCCGGACCTTTTTCTAAGTTGATCACGGCATCAAATCGCTCGCGCTGTAACTGCAAAACAGACTCCAGATTAAAAATCAATATCCGTTTGATAAAGGGATTTCCTCTCAAAAGTGGATAGGCCTTTCCATCCACAAGCCAGCTGACATCATCGTCTTTAAAGTAGTTCAAAATTACTGTGGTCCTCAGCACATCGCCTAAACTGGTGGTTGTCCCTATCTCCTTATCTAAGGTTTCTGAGTAACCCAATTTTATGATTAAAATTTTTTTCGGCATCATCGCTTCTCCATTAAATATCTAATTTTCAAGGATGCCTCCTTGGCCAATCAAGATATCTCCTAAGACGATCCGCCCCAAATTATCAGTTTTGGCTTTGTCCGAAACGGACAGGATTTCTCCGTCCGCTAAAGAAAATAGCCCGGTTCTCATACTGTAACTCCCCGTTCTCATATCGGAAGGAAGCAGAATATAATGATGGACTTTAATAATCTGGTCCCTAGGCAAGCTCTCTGGTGGGTATACCCTGTAGCCAAAGACATTGCCTTTTATAAATCCGCTATCCTTATCGGCATCAAACTGGATGAAAAAACCCAATGGGTTGCGTAACTCTCCTGTGCGTTTCCAATAGCAAATAAGATGCAAAATCTTCTCTTTGACTATATCCTCTTTGACAACATCATATCCTAAAAACATAAGTTGATTGTCTAGGTTAGCATTGATGATGTTCTCGATACTTGGATTCTGCACCGCTTCACAGAGCTTATGTCCCTTTGGGTAATCTTTCTTAAACAAGACAATGTCATCGACAGCCCCCACTACCCCCCAGTTTCCGTCTTCTAAAAAAGAACGGATATTTTCCGGAGCCTGAGAGGGAAAAAAGGCGGCAAGCATCAACGGCTCATTGAAATCTATCAAGGCGTATTCCAAATTCAGCGGTGGTTCATATTTTACTTTTGTATACATTTTAAAACCACTGGAAACAAGATGCATCGAGTACAGCTCATGCCGATTGGCCAATTTTGGCAGAAACTGAAAGGTTGAAATAACCGATGCTTCTTCGGGAATCATCCTAAGGAGTCGTTCTTTCTGCTTTACCAAGTCATTGATTTGATAGGCCTTGAGATATTTTACAAGGTGCAGTTGCGGAGCTCCTAAATAAATTCCCGAACCAACTGAAACGAGTAAAAATCCAACCAGCAGCACTACCTGATATCTAATTATAGTTTTATAACTTAAGAGCTTCTTAAATGCATGCACGACTGAATAGAATATAAAGGGAATCAATAAAGCAACATATTGATAATGGATTGATGAATGGGTTGCGCCCGAAGACAATAAATTTTGCATAAAGATTGGCACAATAATTAACAATGCTGCTGGACTTAAAAGTCCTAAGAAACCCGTAGGCAACAACAGCTGGAATAGATACAAGATTTTTCTTTGAGAAAAGGCATATTTAGCAACCGCTATCGGGTGCATAATTATAGTTTTTATTATGGCAGAAATACTCGTACCAAAATGGTTGTAATATATACTAAACATGAATCCTTCTTGATATAATCTTGCCTCCTTGGCAAAGTAGGGAATAATAACCTTCAGGGCTGAGAAAAACCAAGTAACACCTAATAAAGAAGGAACTAAAACCCATTTTTTTGACCTTTTTCTTAACAGGGCATAAATACCAAACATAAAAACTACCAAACTCACATTTTCCTTACAGATTATAGCCAGAAAAATAAAAGCCAGGAATTTGCCAAAGTGTTCTTTCTCAAAGAAATATAAGGCGAAAAAAAGAAAAAATATCCCATATATCTCAAAATGGGTTTCAAAAAGGTTGATGTAACCTAAAGAAGGATATAACAAATAAGCCAGACTAACTACTAAGGCAAAGCTCTTATTAAGCTGCGATTTCGCCAAGAGGTATAAAGGATAAGCGGCCAATCCTAAAAATAGACTTTGCAGAACTAAAAGAGTCAAAGGGTGTTGAAAAATTGCATATATGGGTATAAGAAATAGAATAATTAAGTATAGATGAGCGCCGAAGATTATTTGCTCTAAAAAAGGATAATAGAACATTCTGCCATTAACACTATTCCACAGAACAGTTATATCGCTGGCAAAATCCCAATCATAATAGCTAAAAGAATAGTATTTTAAAAAACATATATAACCAAAAATAAAGACATAGGTAAATATAAATACCCATATCAATTTATTGGCGAACCTGTCACAGAATTTATCGATTCTTTCCATAGTTTATGTTTTAAGCAGGGCTCCCAAAAGCCTCAATCCGAGCCGGGTAAGATGGAACCATTCTTCCGGTTTCCAATACCACTTCGGAGAAAGGTAAAACCAGCCGGCAGGGCCAACTCTTTTAACCAAGAGTTTGAAAACTCTATTCAACCTTAAAGAAAAAAAGAGATTAGCTCTAACGGTATCTCTTTTTAATACTTTTTCATCGCATGCCTTTGGTACATAGGGCAGTTTTGATTTAGTTAAAGAATCCTGCACTAACGACCCGCAGGCATTTAGGTTAGTCCAATTCTCTTCAATAAAAAGCCTATCTTCTTGCTTGGCAATCTCATATAATCTGGTTCCCGGATACGGGGTGGCATTATTGAATCTGACATAATCCAAATCCAGCTCTTTTGCTAATCTATAAGCCTGCCATCTCTCTTCTTTAGTCTCTGTAGGCAAACCGAATATAAAAGTTCCGGATACACCAAAACCATGTCTTTTTGCCAGTTTTACCGCTTCAATATTTCTTCGGACGGTCTCTTTTTTGTTCAATAAAACCATTAATCTCTCCGAGGCAGTTTCTAATCCGAAATCGACCAATCTAAAACCCGCCTTTTTCAATAAATTGAATATATCATTGTCAACCGCATCGGCTCTGGTCTGGCAATCGAAAGTCGCCTTTTCATAAAATCGTTTTTCTATCATACCTTCACACAGTTGCATGAGCCTCTGTCTATTCATTGTAAAATTGTCATCAACAAAATTGATATGCGTCTGTTTATATTTATTGATCAGGAGGTCTATCTCGCCTATTACGACTTCTGCGGGCACATAGCGAAATTTCTGTCCAGAAATGGCTCTTTGGCTACAAAATATACACTCATAAGGGCAACCCCTGGAACTGGAAATAAAACCAAAGTTATATCGGTCCAAATGTTTATCAAAAAGATGATAGGCAAATGAGGGCAATTGACTTAAATCAGGTAAATCGGCACTGGGGTTGTGGATGACCTTGCCGTCCATCTTAAACGATATACCTCTTATCTTGTAATAGCCGCTTCTATTTTTGATTGCATCATAAAGCTGAAGGAGAATCTCTTCTCCTTCTCTTCTGATAATAAAATCAACATCGCAATTTCCTAAAACCTCATCTGGCAGAACAGTAGGATGAATTCCTCCTAAAACAATTTTTGATTCTGGATATAAATTCTTAATCATCCGGACAATCTCGTAACTCCTCTTGATGCAGGCAGTTAAAGCCGAGATGCCAAAGATATAAGGGGGGAAGAGTCCTTTAACGGACTGTTTAAGCAAATCTTCAGAAATAAGTCTGATATGCTCATCGATTATCTTGACTTTTTTATGGCGAGAAAGTAAATGACCAGCCAAATAACCTATGCCGATGGGAACGCTAAGAGGGACATATTTTTCAAATATCCCAAATTTTGTTGACCTTGGATTTATGAGAATCATCTGCTATCTACCCGCTGCAATCGTTTTCTTCAATTTCTTTATTAAAAACAAATCTGACATCGTGGTAACTTTTATATTTTTATAACTACCTTCGATTAGCTTAACTTCCTTTTTAAGCCCGAGCAGAAGCTGGGCATCGTCACTAACATTTTTGATTCCTTCTGCTTTTGCCTTTTGGTGTGCCTTAAAGAGCAAATCAAATCTAAAGCCTTGAGGAGTTTGAATGTGCCAGAGTACATCCCGGCATAATGTTCTGCCAATAAAGTTTTCCTTTGCCTCTACAATAGTATCTATTGCCTTGACTGCGCAGGTTACTGCACCAAGCATTTTAACTGACCTTATAATTTTTAAGATATTATCTTCTGTAACAAAAGGACGTACTCCATCGTGAATTATTACATAATCACAATTTCTAATCATCTTTAGGGCATTAAATACCGATTGTTGTCTAGAGCTGCCTCCTAAGCATAATTGTTCAATCTTCTTATAACCGTATTTTTTAATTAAGTTGCGGCTTTGCCGAACAATCTTTTTATGGACCACCAAAATAATATTATCAATCGCTTTGCATCTTTCAAACACATCCAGGGTATAGGCAACAATGGCTTTATTGTCGATTTTTGCCATCTGTTTGGGAATCCTTAAATTCATTCTTGTTGAATATCCGCCAGCTAAGATTATCGCCTTTATAACTTTCTTCTTATTTTTCATATCTGCCTAGCTTACATATTGCCGAAAATTTAGCAAACTACATTAGCGCAGTGTAGTTGCCCAATTTACTTGTGCCCGCTTGTGCCCGTAAGGGTATAAGGGTATTGGGCTAACTCTTCTATGGCCTGCAGGATTTCTGGATGTCCGGGATGGAGCCTAAGTGCCTGCTCATATTCTTCTTGTGCCTCCTCAAGCAGGCCTCTCTCCTGATAGATTTTGGCTAAATTATAACGCGCGGCACAATCTTCCGGACATAGCCTCAATACCTTTTTAAATTCCTCTTCTGCCTCCTGGCTCTTCCCCATCTCCTTATATACAATCCCTAAATTAAAATAGGCTTTATAAAAGTAGGGATTTATCGCCAGAGACCTTTTATAATTATTAATCGCCCGGGCAAACTCCTGCATTTGGTAATAGACATTGCCCAGCCCAAGATAACTCATAAAATCACGGGGATTTATCTTTAGAGCAGCCTGGAATTGTTGCTCTGCCTTTTGGTATTGCCTCTGGTCGCACAAAATTACTCCTTTATTATAATGAAAAGTGTAATTGGCCGAGCCAGAGGTATCGGTGGCTTTGGTGTTGGTTAAAAAATATAAAACTAAAAACAGGAGTAATGAAAAAAGAAAACTTTTATATTGCCTATTCTTGCATTTTTGAAAGGTCTGCCAAAGGGCATTTGCAGCAAAGATTATTAAATAGGGAACAAAAATTAATCTATAGCGGGCATTGATAAAGAAAAGAATTGTCGCGAGCGAAAGACCAAAGACAAAAAGATAAAGTAAGGTAATCCTTTTTCGCTCCGGCCAAGACAGAAACATCCCCAATATTCCCAAGGGGCCAATTAAAGAGAAATTAAAAAGGGGCAGTTTTAGGAGTCCTCTTTCTTCGTTAAATATATAATATTCTATGTCGTCTATATGCTCTTTCGCATTCCAAAATAAAACAATTTTTTTGCCCATTAATCTTAAAAAATCTAAGGGGCGAGATACAATAAAACCTAAAGAGCGCCTAAACCAAAAATTAGATACCTCAGAAGCCTTAAATGTCCTGCCGCTTATCCTTTCGGCTAAAATCTTGGCATCTTCGATCAAGCCGCCTTGCGTAGCGCGCATATAAGGCGGTGTCTTAAATAAACCATTGGCTTGAGGATTATTCCCAATATAAAAATTTATCCCACTGTGGGCAGTAATCAAGACTGCATCGTCGCCAACCAAATAATTTCTTAAAGTTACCCCACCGATGATTAAGAAAAATGGCAAAATAAAACAAAGACAACATAAAAACACTCGCTTAAGAGAATCTCTCTTATATTCATAGACAATCCAGAAAAAGATAAAGATGGCTAATAGGAAGAAAGAGGCCCTAGCCAAGGTGCATAGGCCCAAAAGAAGACCCATCCCAAACCATTTCTTTAAACTGGGCCTATCCCTGATTCCCAAAAGTAAAAGCGCCAAGGCCAAGCCTAAAGAAATTGACAAAGAAGTAGGTAAAAGCATCCGGTCATAAAAGATAAACATAGAATAAAAGCAACCAATAACAGCAGCAATTATCCCCACCTGGTTATTAAAGAGTTTTCTGCCGAGAATATAGATTAGTCCACAATTTATCGCCCCGATAAGTATCTGAATTAATATTAACTCAAAAATCTCTCCGCCTGAAAAAAGATAGGCAAGGCTTAAGAAATATGGATAGAGAGGAAGCGCATAAAAGACATCTTTACCCAAAAGATTGCCGCGGACAATATCCTTCGCCCACTGTAAGTAGAAATAAGAATCAGATGCAACTCCCGGATGAATAAACTTCGCTGTCTGGCTAAAATAGATAGAACGAAGACTAAAGGCCAAGGCAAAAAGCATAATAAATATAAGGGTAGTCTTAGAAAAAGGTTTTTCTCTCACCATTTCAACTCGTAATTAATCATAGCCAAAGCGGAAATTGCGGCGGTATCGCTTTTTAAGACAATCTTCCCTAAAGATAGAGCAATACATCCGGCATCACGGGCCTGGCGGACCTCCTCAGGGTCAAAGTCTCCCTCCGGGCCAATAAGAAAAATTACATTCCTTGCGTTACTTTGTGCCTGTAAAACATCTTTTATCTTTTGCCTCTTTTCACCCAGGCAAGCTAACAATTTTAAGTCATAATCATTTAAAATAGATAGCACATCTTTCCATGCGGTTAGGCCTTTTACTTGGGGTATCGTCTCCCTTCCACATTGTTTAGAGGCCTCTTGAGCTATCCTTTGCCAGCGCTTCTTGCGCAGGTTCTGTCTTTGCTTATCTAACTTTACTATAGTTCTAGCAGTTTGAATAGGAATAATTACATCTACTCCCAACTCCGTAGCTTTCTCTACAATATAATCCATTTTATTCTTTTTTGGTAAGGCCTGCACTAAAGTAATTTTCAAATTCGGTCCTAAGCTTTCTTCCCGTACACTTTCAATCTTCAGCCTGACCTCTTTGGCTTGAGTATCCAGAATTTTGCTCTGATAAAGTTTGCCTGTACCATCGAAGAGCTGTAATTTATCTCCTTTTTTATAACGGAGCACATCCAAGATATGATGAGCTTCTTGGCCAACTATAAAAGCAGTATCACCTTTAATGCATTCTTGAGAAATGTAGAATTTACTCATGGTTATCTTTCAGAGTAGAAAAAAGAGAACCGTTTTGCCTTTTGATTATCTTCAAAAGCTGGTCAAAACGGTTCTTTCACTTTTCCCCAAAGACCTGGGCAGTAAAACTATAAAGTTGGGTGTCTTTATCCTTCCAAGCCTCAGGGCTCAAGCCCGCTTTATGTGCGCAGAGATTAGAAAGAAATTCTTCACGAGTCCAGCCTGTCTCTTGCGCTACCTGAGGCAAAAATACGCCACTGGCATAGCCTTTTTTGACAATTACCCCGTGTACTCCCATTTTTATTTCATCTAAATTCTGGACTTTCTTCGGTTCCGAAAGCACAGAGATTTCTA
>CAZEQA010000006.1:0-19794 GCA_964514265.1 uncultured Planctomycetia bacterium
GGGTGAAAGCAATCGTCTTTGATGTGCTTTTTAGCGAACCCACAAAGGAAGATGGATTATTGGTGCAGGCGACTAAGGAGGCAGGATGCGTTTACTATCCTTATGCCCTTGATACACATCTTTTGCCCGCCTTAAAAGAGGCAGCCAGAGGTACCGGATTCGCTAATGTCCTTACGGATAGCGATGGGAAGCGCCGCAGAATCCCTTTGTTTATCCGTTATCAAGGCAAGGACCTGCCGCAGCTTTCCCTAAAAGCAGCCAGCGATTATTTACAGATTAAGCCGGAAGAGATTAGAATCTTGCCCCAAAGATTTGTGCAACTGGGAAAATTCACACGCATCCCTATCGATGAAGAAGCAGCTACTCTGGTTAATCTTACTGGAACTTGGAAGGATACCTTCAAACATTATTCTTATTACGATATTCTGGTCAGTTATGCCCAGGAGGCCTCGCCAGGAAAAAGATTGCCTCCGAAGCTAGCAGAGTTAAGGGGTAAGGTTTGTTTTGTGGGCCTGACTGCAACCGGCACCAGCGACCTTCATGCCACTTCCTTAGAGCCGGTTTATCCGATGCTCGGCTTGCACGCCAATCTATTTAATTCTATTATTACAAGAAATTTTCTAAGGCGAGCCCCGCGTGTAGCTAACCTGGCATTCCTCTATATTCTTTGCTTCCTCAACCTTCTTATCGCTTTAAAAAAGAAACCGCCCAAAAGCGTAATATATCGTTTAGGCCTTTTGCTGTCTTTTGTAGTGTTTGGGTTTTTGTTATTTATTTTGTTTGGCCTTTGGATAGATATATTTTTACCGGCACTTGTCTACATCTTGCTTTATCTGAGCAGCAGCGTTTTTCGCTATATTAGAGAATTGCACAACCGGGAACTCCTGGAGAAGGAACTTTCCATTGCCCATAATATCCAGAGAAGTTTCTTGAGAGAGTTACCGAAGGAGCTTCCAGGGATAAGCGTCTCTGTGGATATGGATACTGCCCACCATGTCGGTGGAGACCTTTATGATTTTGTGCAGTTCGAAGATGGGCGGCTGGGGTTGATGGTGGGGGATGTTTCCGGCAAAGGCGTGCCGGCGGCCCTGTTTATGGCTCAGGTAATTAGTCAGTTTCGCTCTTTTTCCCGCACCCGTTCTTCTGCTTCAGAAACGCTCACCCAGCTCAATCAGGCGCTCACTCAGGAGTCAAAATCCGGGCTTTTTGTAACTATGGCCTACATTATATATGACCCTGCCCAGCGCGAGATTAGCTGTGCCTCAGGAGGGCATCTTGCACCGCTTGTCTTCCGTGATGCCAGGCTTGCTGAGAAGATTGAAGTAGCCGAAGGTATACCCATAGGATTAATGGAAGGTATGGCTTTCTCGCAAACTCAGGTTAAATTACGCAAGGACGACCTGGTGATTGTTTATAGTGACGGGGTAACTGAAGCCAGAGACAAAAAAGGTAGGGAATTTCAGGAAGAGGGCATTATCCAGGCCCTTACCGCTCAAAAAGGCCTTTCCAGCCAGCAGGCGCTTGAGACATTGAAGAACTCCTTGAGTTCCTTTGTAGGGCGCACTCCCCAGCACGACGATATCACCCTGATGGCCTTGAAGGTCATTTAGCCCTTGAAATCTAACTAATTGTATGGTATACTTTCAATTGAACGCCGGGAAATAAGGCGTTTGTTTTGGTATAGCAGAGTATAAACACTATACCACTTCGAAAATTGCTTTAGGCTATTGCCGAAGGCAATTTTCTTGTTTGTCAATTAGGAATACGATAAAGGCAAACCACTTGAAAGAGTGGGGCAGCAAAACTTAAGAGCCTAACCTCTTAACCCCTTGTTATTAAAAGGGTTAGGAGTAAGGTAGTCAGTTGCCGAAGAAACCTTATTCTTTCAGGAGGGGGACAAAAAGGAATAAGGTTTTTTTATGGGCAATCGGCTGGGAAAGAGGTCGATGCCGGATGTTTGGAACCCTGAAATATAAGGTAGTATTGTGGGCCATTATAATTGGGATTATGGCGCTATGTCCAGCTCAGGCTGTCTCAGCCCCTCAGCTGCTTCAGGCAAGGATGGAAGATGGCGTGGTCTTCAAGGTTCATATAGAGGGAGGCCCGGAAGAAGAATACGCCTATGCCCGCGAGGTTCTGCAAGCCGCCTGCGCGGCCTACAAGGAGATTGTTTTTAAGCAGGGGTTTAACCGGCCTGGCTACAGCTTTGCCCATCCTGCTAGAGCCTTTGCTTACGGCAGGGATAGAACAATTAACATATATATTGCCGATGTGGAGTCCCCTTATGCTTTGATGCAGCCCAATGGCAGTTTTGAATATAAGGCCAAAATCTTTGTTCCTGCAGATTACCGGGGATATCAGCAAAGATATAAGATTGAGCATCCCCAGTTAGAGTTAAAGGCTTCTCTCACGCATGAACTTCTACATACCATCACCTACTCCTATAACCGCAATATGGAGACCACTTCTCATGGTAAGGTGTCGCTGACTTCTGCACGTTGGGATTGGTATACAGAGGGTCTGGCGAGGTATTTTGAGAAATTAGCGGGTTATCAAGAGGAGTTTTTGTCTTCCGGATTCCGCAAAAAATGTGGGGAAAATATTATGGTTTTTAAGGGCGGAGTAAATTATTTCTTAAAATATCCGGATAAGCCGCTAAGTGAGCGCAAGTATGATTTTGCCCTGTTCTGGCAGTATCTGCACCAGAATTATGGTATGGATAAGATAGAAGAGATTTCCTGCAAGTTTAGGGAGATTGATCCAGCGCTTTGCACAAATTATGAGGCGATGCAAATCATCGCCCGGACTTTAGGCACCCCGTTAAAGAACCTTCTGCGTAACTTTTCTTTGTATGTGTACAGAAGTTCTTCTTTGGCGTCTTGTAGAGAGGATGGCTTCCATCCTGTTGCTATGTCTGAATTGCCTTCTGAGAGACGAGAGACCTACACTATCTCTAGTTTTGGATTTGATTTTTACGCAGTTGATTTAGAAGAAGCCCCCGGGACTATCCATCTAAAGACAATCAATGGCCACAAAAATCTAAATTGCCTGGTTGCTATCCGTTCGCCGTTTAATTTTGTCTCTATGCCTGTTGAACCTGAGGGCTCAGGAAGGATAACGATAGATGCTGCAGCTCCTTACAAGAATAGCAAGATGATAATTATGCTTTCCAATCCCACCAACCAAACAATTTTTTACCGAATCTCCCTCAATTAATTTGCCGTTTCTTAACTTGTTCGAGAAACTCGTCCCCTCTCGAGATTTTGTGAGGTGTTTATTGCGAAGCGAGCGGAGCAATAACACCGAGCAAAGATTAATAGGGGACACTTTCCCGGTTGGGTTGCTTGTCCTTCCGGATTTTCCGATGGCAGAAGGACTTGTCCTTGTGAGTTTTCGCTGGCAAGGAAGAAACGGTCCTAGAATTTGTAGGAGAGGCCGGAGAGAATATGGTAGATGTCGTAGTCATAACGGTAAAAGCGCTCATATTCCATATTGGAGATGGTGTGCGCATAGTCGACGTTGATTAAGAAGGAGAACTTTTGCGTAAGGGGATAGCTTATGTTTAGAAAGCCAGTATGAATGCGGTCTTCCTGGGTATCGGATTGATAGGCATTTTCTGCATTTTTGATATTTCTGTTGGGATAATCCCTTAAGGTATAGGCATAGGCAAGCTTAAAGAGGATATTCTTGTTTTCTGTTAAAGGAAAAAAATATGTGAGGGATGGTTTTATTTCATATCGATTGTAATTGAAATAATGGGCAACGAACACATCGTCTCCCAGGGCCAAAGGCGTATTCATTGAGTCGTAATAGTCTTGGTTACTATTATTTAACTCTACCTCTCCATCTAAACCCAGGATAAAATTTTTGCTCAGCCGATAGTCTCCATTCAACCTGAAGAAATGGACCTGGTCCTCTCTCTTTTTATTATCTTCCAAAATACCGTTTTCGTCAACAGTACATTTATCAGTAAAGCGTTTAAGCAGAAAATCATAACAGAGGAAAAAGATTAGTTTATCAGTAAATCTATGGGTATAACGGGTAACTATTCCAAAGACATTCTGGTCTTTTTCGTCTTCTTCAGGAGCAGCTTGCCGGGCCAGAGAAATAAGGGAGTGAAAATTAGGGTATTTACGGAAGTAGTATTTACCGCCGAGGAGTAAGGTGCCTTTGTCAGTTTCTGTTTTGATGATATCATATTGATAGTCAATAATGGCCCCATAATCGCGATAGTCATAAAGCCCATCCCCAAAGGACTCATCCGAGGTCTCTTTGTTATAATTTAAACTGGCAAAACCAGTAATTCGGTGGGTAAGTCGATCAGGAAAGATACGTTTGTGCATCAAGGAGAAGTTGTGATTCATTATTGTAGTATAAGGCCGGCCACCTTCTTCTTCATTAATAATCTGCTTTTGTCTTTTGTAGAGCCCGTTATAGAGGGGAATTAAATAATCGCGTTCGCTCAGCCTTACTACCGGAGCAAAATTGCCTGAGGCATAGAGCCCGGAGAGCTTATTCCCACCACAAACCTTGGAATAGCTGCCCAATACAGTGATATTGCCGATAAGAGTTACCTTTTTTGGGGGAGGATATTCAACTTTTACCTGTGGCGTTTCCTGGGCTCCTGCAGGATGAGAGAAGCTGAGAAGATAGAGAATTGCTGAAAATATCAGGAGAGCCTTTTGCGTCTTCTTCATTTTGAATAGGTTGATAATAGCAGCTGACTTATTTAAAAATTTAACTAACTTTAGCATAGATTACGAAATTTGTAAAGAAAAAAAATGTATTGACGCAATTCGCTGCGTATGATAAGATTTAAACTACTAATAGCCAAATAAAATTAAAGGGAATAAGGAGGGGGGCCAGCATAATAGGAGTATCACGATGAAAAGCAGAGCCCTGAATATTTTAAGCAGCGCTTTAATTGCCTTAAGCGCTTTCTTTTTTGCCAGTGGCCTATCTTGGGCAGAGGAAGAAAGTCTGCATGTTACTCAACCGGTTACTATTACTGCAGTGTTGGGTAAAGTTGAGGTTTTGGCGAAGGATACCCTGGTATGGAAGGAAGCCGAAGAGGGAGCTGGGCTTTTCGAAGGCGACAAGATAAAGACCGGCATAGATGGTAAAGCACAATTGACCCTTAACGACGGCTCTTATGTTAAGTTGAAAGAAGAGACAACCCTGGGGATTAAGACCGCCCGCGAAGAAACAGCTGACCAAGCCAGTCAATACGAGCTCGATTTTCGCGTTGGCGAAATAATGGTAGAGCTGAAAAAGCTGAAGAAGGGTTCAAGTTTTAAGGTAGAGACACCGACTGCCGTGGCTGCCGTCAGGGGGACGACCTATTATATGCGCACCGGCACCAAAATTGTCGATGGCGTAGAGAAGTCTTATGTTGAGTTATACGTAGATTCTGATGATACGGTTCTCTTTACCAATACCGTAAGCGGAGAAAGCTGTATTGCCTGCCAGGGCCAGGGCGCAATTGTCTATGATGACGGGACAATTGAAGGGCCATTTCCCATTCCTCCGGAAGAGCAGGATGCCTGGAAGAGCGGCTTCGATATGATATATGACGATTCTGGCGGGAAAAAAGGTATGCGTTATGTTGATCAAGAAGGCAGTGGCACAGGCGATGACGATACAGGCGAGGATGTAGACGATACGTCTTCGGATCAGGATGATGCGCAGGACGATGCCAATCAAGACCAGAGTGGCGAACAGGATATTACCGGCCTGGCAAAAGTAACTATAATTACTGATTCCGATAAGGATGGCGTGCCGGACAGCGAAGACCTCTTCCCCAACGACCCCAACCGCGCCTCAGGAAATGACGCCGATGGCGATGAAATCGATGACGAGTTTGACGAAGACGATAACGACGGCCCCTTAGGCGACCTTGATGGTGACGGCGTAATCAACGCAGAAGATAACTTCCCCAACGACCCCAACCGCGCCTCCGGAAATGACGCTGACGGCGATGAGATAGATGATGAGTTTGACGAAGACGATGACAATGACGGGGTTGCTGATGGAGATGATGCCTTTCCTAAAGATCCTTCAGAGTGGTTAGATAGCGATAGCGACAACATTGGCGATAATGCCGATAATGACGATGATAATGACGGTGTTTGGGACACGCATGAAGCGCTTGGTGGGACCAATTCTTTAAATCAGGACACCGATGGCGATACCTTCAATGACTTTGAGGACGCCTTCCCTAAGGATAATAGAGTTGACTGGGATACGGCCTTTGGCAAAGGTTACGGTTCATGGGAGGAGCTGCATCAGGCGGCAGTAGATGCCTTGGCTATTGAAAACCTGTTTGAGCTCAAGCAGGATATTAGCGATATGATTAATGATATGCACGCCCGGGGATATGAGGCGTTAAAAGAGGAAATATGCGACCATCAGGCCGGAAAAGTAATGACTGACCGATGGGGAAACCGTGTGCGGGTAGAGGAATATATTTCTAAACCTACTAATGACCAGGTCCAGATCCTTGCCTTAAATTTAAGAACCGCCGGCCCCAATGCCGGGATAAGTTCAATGGATTTTCGGGTCAGATTTAGCGAAGGCACAGATATCAGCAATACAGACTTAAAGACGCTTCCCTGGGATGACTATATGGATAACCCCCTGCTATTGGGATTTGTCGGGCCCCAACTTATCTTATATAAGAATGATGATGGAAAATATTATAATCCCAGAGACTATGATTACCCTACCCCAGAAGAGTTTTCTCTAGAGGTCAAAAATCCTTATAGCGATTCGGTTAAGTTCATTGAAACTTATCGTTCCCTCTGCGTTTTTAAGAATCCCTGGAATCAAAATGTTTGGTATTCCGGCCAGATCCAAAAAGGCGAGGAAACTCATATCAACGGCGATAAAAAGAGACTCAAAAATACTTATGGAAACTGGGGCAGAGGCTGGAATACAGAAAACCAATATACCTTTCTTGAACGCTATAGAGATGGTTCTTGGCTGATGGGCCTGCTTTATTTAATCGACGATAATGGAGGTCCTGTTGAAGTCGGGCCCGACAAAGACGGAATCTCGAGAATAAACGGCATCAGAGATTTAATTAATCCCGATTATAACCTGGAGATGGTTTTTCTCTCTTCTGAGTTTCCAGGAACTAATCCCGGTCTTCCAGAGACAATAGAAGGAAATCCGGATTATGCGGATGAGAAGGAAATATATAATAATAATAGAACTATAGATGTAATTACTATTCCCGAGATTACCACGCCTTACAAAGATTTTTAGGATTTAGGTCTTAAAGGCGCTGCTACAAGGACTTTTAATGCAGTTGAATAAGAGAGGAGGAGGGGATGAAGGCTTTACGTTTGGTTATTAGTTTGGTCTTAATAATGACATTTTTTGCAAGCAGCGCTCTCTATGCCGCTGACCTTGCGAAGCTGGAGAGAAGGATTCAAAATTGTGATGAGATTATCAATGAAGTGATGCAGATGCCCGATAAGGCTATTCCTACTGACCTTTTATCTAAATGCGCAGCAGTAGCCGTGTTTCCCTATGTGCTTAAGGGAGGCTTTTTTGTCGGGGCACGTTTCGGAAGAGGCATTGTTGTGGCCCACGATCCCAAAACCGGAAGATGGAAATCGCCGGCATTCTTTACCGTCGGTGGTGGGAGTTTCGGTCTCCAGTTTGGCGCCCAGGCCATTGATTTGATTCTGGTGATTATGAATAAAAGGGGCTTGGAAGGTTTGCTGCAAGATAAGTTTACTCTGGGTGGGGATGCTGCGGTAGCAGCAGGACCGCTAGGAAGAAATGCATCTGCTGATACCGACCTTTTACTCAAAGCCGGTATCCTTTCCTATTCGCGCAGCAAAGGCCTTTTTGCCGGTGTGGCCGTAAAGGGCGCGGTAATTATGCCGGACAAAGGCGCTAACCACACTTACTATAGCGGGCCGGTTAATGTTAAAGAGATTGTTTTTGGCAATAGTATTATTCCTCCCGCTTCATCCGAAGAACTGCTCAAGACCTTAAATAAATTTTCCAGATAACAAAAGGGGTCAGGCGCTTTTTACCGCAAAAGGCAAAAAGGGGCCTGGCCCCTTTTTGCATATTTGGCCAAAAAGCGCCTGGCCCCTTATTTTAGACGTAATTGTTTCTCGGCATCGACGATATCGCGGTTCATCACCGCGAGCAATTTTTTGATTCTTTCTTTGAGCGCAGGTGATGTCACCGGTGCCTGTCTGATTTCCCGCAAGACCTGCACGGCCATACGGAAATAACGCACCAGCTGCCCTTCGTCCACATCCGAATATTGCCCCAGTTTAGAAAAGTCACAACCTCGCAGCCAGCCTTCAGTAACCGATGCCAGATGATAAAAATAGTCTTTGGATTTTGGCCAGATATGTAGTCTCTGTTCCAACTTCTGAATAGATTCAGAGGCCTTATCGGTAATCTCTTTCAAAGCACGCACATTGCGGGTAATTTTGGGTGCGTGCTCTGCCTTGCGCGGTTCATAGACCAAAGCGGTAGCCAGAATTCCCAATTCCACCTGATTTAGTTGTTCCAGGATATTCTGCGCATAAATTTCTGTCAGCGGCAGTTCATAACCGTAAACTGCGGCGGCAAAGTTTCCTTTTGCGGTCAAGGTTTTATTCCGGATATATCCTAATTCTTTAAGCAGTTTTACTTTGGCTTGAAGCAAATCCATGGCCCCTTTTCTTCTTCGGGGTTTTTCCTGAAAATAGTGGAGCGTGAGAGGATAAAGCTCATAAAGCCTTTCTTGATGTTTCGCATAGAGATGCAGGACAGTAGCATAAGAGGAATTGAATTTACTGGTAATCCTCTCCGGTTTTCCGTAAAGGATACGCCTCAGCTCTTCAAATTGAATCCTGCGCGGATTGATGCGGCAATATACAAAACCTTCTTTGTCCATACCTCTGCGGCCGGCCCGGCCGGCCATCTGGTAAAAATCGCGTGTCTTTAAATTGCGGTGGTAGCGGCCGTAGAATTTGCGCAAGGCATCAAAGATAACGCTGCGCGCCGGCATATTAATCCCCAGGGCAAAGGTTTCCGTGGTAAAGATTACCTTAAGCAGGCGGGAAGTAAACAGCCGCTCAATTACCTCTTTTAGGGTGGGCAGCATCCCGGCATGATGAAAGGCAATGCCCCGTTTGATTAGGGGCTTAAGCCGTTGGGCGCTTTTCTCCTTCTTTAAATCAAAGCGCTCACAAAGCAACTCATACATCAGGCTAATCTGATTCTGTTCCTCGGTATTTAGGAAATTAAACGAATACACCTCAAAGGCCAAGTCTTCACACCGGCGCCGGCCAAAGGCAAAATAGATACAGGGGATGGCATCTTTTTCCTCAAGGAAACGCAAAAGCGAAGAAAGCTGGTTTGCTTTAAAAAATGTATGGGCAAAACGCTTTTTACCATAGTAACTGTAACTTACCTTCTCTTTATATCCTTTTTGGCGCAATTTTTCGAGTCTGTCTAAAACTTCATTCTGGCATTGAAAGAAAAAGTGTAGAGGCACCGGCCTTTGTGTTTCAATCACTTTTTTAAACTTCGTCTTGTGTACCGTCTCAATCCAGCGGGATAATTCATTGACATTGGGCACTGTCGCAGATAGGCAGAGCATCTTCATATGGAAGGGGAGAAACATAATTGATTCCTCCCAGATGGTACCGCGCTCCTCATTGTCAATATAATGCACCTCATCAAAGATTATCCAGGTGTATTTTTTCAGGCTTTGCGGCTCTTCCAGGGCCTTGTTGCGAAAGATTTCTGTAGTCATAATTAACACGGGCGCATAGGGGTTTATAGAGACATCTCCGGTCAGGATGCCGATTTTATCCCCGTAACGGCCTTGGAAATCGCGAAATTTTTGGTTGGAAAGCGCTTTAATCGGGGCAGTATAGACTACACCCTGGCCCGTCTTAAGGCATTGCTCAATAACATGTTCGGCGATAACAGTTTTACCGCTGCCGGTAGGAGCAGAGACGATTACCGAGTAGCCATGGTTGATATAATCAATCGCCTCTTTTTGAAAACGGTCATATTGCATCTTGGACTCTCTTTTGCCGATTAGCAAAAGGGGCCTAAGGGGCCTGGCCCCTTTTTGACTTTTTGATGAAAAAGCGCCTGACCCCTTTTTACTCCAAGGCCTTTTTAAAATCCAGTTTCATCAGTTTTTCTATGAATTGGCCGTCATTAAGGAGATTGTGGATTTTGGGGTTGGTGAGCAGGCGAGGGAGGTCTTTATTTTGTAATTGTTTTGCCAGTTCCGGGTCTTCCATTATTGCTTTGAAGCTTTCGTGTTGAATTATTTCTTGAAACTCCGGTTGTTCTGCTAATTTCAATTTTGCCTCTTCATCAATACCGATTTCGCTGATATAACTTATATTTTCTATGGCGGAAATCTCATTTGCCGGAATTAAACGCTGGACTATTTGGTAGCTGCGCGATTGCCGCACCTCTTGCTTAATATCATACTTAAACACGCTTTCTGTAGGAAGTAGGTCTAAAGTAAAAATGATCACGCTCACAATAAATATTCCCCAGATGGATCCCAGAATCGCACCCCCAAAGCGATTAATAGAAGAGAGGCCTGGTTTTTGGGAGACGCTTTTTCGCCACGCCCGATACAAAAACCATTTTAATAGCCGCAACCCGGCAAAGGCCCAGACAAACACAAAGAGGCTTTTAAAAATCTCCTGGCTTTGTCGATAATAACACCAGGCCACTAATAAACTTATGGCAGTAATTAGTATTTCCAGAAAATATTGGCCGAATCCTTTACGCCAGCCATCAAGGATAAAAAGTATGATTATCAGCAAGACAACAAGATCGCTCGTTTGAGCACCTCCATTGCCATTATACTATATCGCAAGGTCTTTAGGCAAAATAAATCTTAACTTTTTGCTTGCCCCGTTGGAAATTTTGTTATATTATTATGCTACAAGGAGGGGTGAAAGATGAAAGCATTTTTTGTGGGGTTATTGGCCTTATTTGTGATAGCTATTCTTGCGGGACTGGGGGTCCTGCTCTATCCTTTTTTGATAGTCCTGGGCCTGCTTGTGCGGATTATCTTAATTGCGCTATTATTAATTCTGGCCATATGGTTGTTAGGTAAGTTTATAATTTATCTCTGGAGAAAGATGAGATAGAAAGGACTATTGTGGAACTAGCTATAGTTAAAGAAATTGCTGCTCACGGCAAGGAAGTAAGGCCCATACTTTTACCCCGCGAGGTAAAAAGACTGGTTGAGGAAAGACATCATGTCTTTGTGGAAAAGGGCCTGGGTGCAGGGATTTACATTTCTGATGCTGAATACGAAAACCAGGGAGCAAGGCTTACTGCAAACAGAAAAGAGTTGTTTAGAAAAGATATTGTGGTCAAGCTGAAGCCCCCCTTGCCGGAGGAATTCAGGCTCCTGCGCAATAATCTTTTATTTTGTATGTTACATGCTGAACAGAATCCTCAGTATGTGAAGATGTTAACTCACTCGGGAAGCAAGGCTATTGCCATGGAGTTGATTAGGAACAGGGCGGGCGAGCGCTTAATCACCTGTTGCGATATAGCTGGTGAGCAGGGAATGATTATGGGATTTCATTTGTCCAAAAAGTCCCCTGCGGACTGCGATATCTTGGTCTTAGGTTACGGCTCAGTCGCAACCGGCGCTTTGAAGGCGGCGTTTAATTTAGGGGCAAGGGTGAGGATTCTGCGCAAATCCGAATACCGCTACATCAGGTACTTTATTAGAAACAAAGATATAGTGGTCAATGCCGTTTGCTGGCCCAAAGAAAAAAGAGACGACAAAGAATATTTGATTACTAAAGATATGCTTTGTTTATTGAGTAAAGGCGCAGTAATCTTGGACCTTTCTGTGGATTACCCCAGCCCTATCGAGACCTGCCGTCCTACTTTAATTGACAAGCCAACTTATGAGGTTTGTGGCATTACCCATATTGCCATATTTGGCTATCCGGGATTGGCACCTATTTCCAGTGCCACCCGATATAGCCGCCAGACCTTGCCTATTTTGTTAAAGATAGCTTCAGTGCCTTTAGAGAGGCTTCCGCTTTATTTAAAGAAGGCATTCATCGACCCTCAGTATTACATCTATTAATCGTGATGAAGAAAAAGGCGTTATTGGTTATCGGTGAAGAAAGAATTAGCAGAACCAGGCCCTATGTCTCTTTTAAGAGGTTTATAAACTGTGCCCGAAAACTAAAAAGGGGAGATATTGAAGTTCACGTGATTGATTATGCCCGGCTTCTTTCGGGCAGGGTTCCTTTCATAGATGCCTCGACAATAAAAATAGTCTTCTTTTTTCCTTATAAATATTGGAATCGCCATATCGAAGTTTATTCAGATAATAGGTTCTATGGCGATAAAAGGTTTGGCCAAGAATTTAAGGCCTTCTTTAGAAGGGCCAAGCGGGCGATAGAGAGGTATTTCCCGGGCAAAAGGATAGAATATTTAAATTCACCGGAACTCTGCTACTTAGATAGGGATAAGAAGGCCAGTAAAGATTTATTGAGAAGAAGTGCGGTTTCTGTGCCCCGGACATTTCAAGTTTCTTCATTTGGCGATGTTCAGCGCCTATTAAATAAGGGTACTAATTTATATATTAAACCCAGGTTTGGGTCGATGGGCAAGGGTATTACTTACATAAATAGAGAAGAAACGATTAGCAATTTCCTCTTCCGGAAAAATAGAGTCCTCAGCAGGCCTTCCGATTTTAACTGGAGGTTCTCCAGGATTAAGGACGGAGAGACCTTTTTCAATCAACTCCTTAAAAAAGGCTTTATCTGTGAAGAGGCGATTGAACCCGCAGTTTTTAGAAAAAGAAGATTTGATTTTAGGGTATATGTTATGTTTGGCAAAGTGGTCTATCTGTATGCCAAGTCCTCGCCGGCTGAATCTTGCGTTACGAATTGGTCGCAGGGAGGCAGGATTGATAAGAACAAGGTAATTCTAAAAACTCTTCCTAAGGAAAAAATAACTCTTCTGAAAAAGACGGCCGAAAGGGCAGCCCAAGCTCTGGGACTAAATTTCGCCGGGATAGATGTTATATTTTCCAAAGACCTTAAGTCTGCCTATGTCCTGGAAGGAAATGCCTTTCCTGGTTACGAGAAGGGCTTTGATTTGATGAGATGTTTACTCAAGCATATAGTAAGATAATTGTAAGTTTTATCTGTTTTATGGTATGGAATTTCATCCCAACCACTGAAAATTGCACCAGAGTTATTGCCGAAGGCAATTTTCTTGTCTTGGCAGAAGCGCAAGTTGTAGCCGAGGAAGACGAAGAGGCCTCCTTTTTCGATTTGCGCAGGCAAATGGTAAAGGAGCAGATTATTGCCAGAGGAATAAAGGATAGAAACGTTTTAATAGCCTGTCTTGAGGTTCCGCGTCACAAATTTGTTCTGCCGGAATTGCAAAAATATGCCTATCAAGACTCGCCTCTACCTATTGGCTATGCCCAGACCATCTCTCAACCGTATATAGTGGCCCTGATGACGGAACTTGCCCGCCTTGGCCCTGAGGATAGAGTCTTGGAGGTAGGCACGGGCTCCGGATACCAGGCAGCTATTTTAGCGAAGATTGCCAAAGATGTTTATACTATTGAGATATTAGAGGCCCTTGCCGAAAGTAGCCGCGCCAGACTTAAAGAGCTGGGATATAAAAATATCCATCTTAAGTGCGGAGATGGATATTTTGGCTGGGAGGAATTTGCTCCCTATGATGTGATTATCGTTACTTGTGCACCTGAACAAGTGCCTCCTGTCTTAGTGGAGCAGTTAAAAGTAGGCGGGCGTTTAGTAATTCCTGTAGGAAGTTATTTTCAAGAACTAAAAGTTTTTACTAAGACCGAAACGGGCTTAGAGGAAAAATCAATCATTCCTGTGCTCTTTGTCCCGATGATTGAATCGAAAGGTAACCAAGAAGGGTTTTGATGGGAGAGGTTTTTATCGCAAAAAGGGGTCAGGCGCTTTTTACCGCAAAAGGCAAAAAGGGGTCAGGCGCTTTTTATATTAGTGAGCGAGCGAACCCTCCTTCGCTAAAGCTTCCTCCTACGCTAAAGCTTCGCAGGACAGCTCGCAGGGCAGGCAAAAACACCGAGCAAAAACAAAACGATGACAGGACCCCGAGCCTGCTGATATAAGGAAAATGAAGGAAAAATTTCCTATCGCTGCTATATTAGGGTTATTAGAAAAAGAAGAGGACTTTGTTTTTCTGGATAACGCAAGGTGCGATAGGCAAAATTTCTTAAGTTATCTCTTTTTAAGGCCGCAGAGGGTAGTCTCCACTTTTAAAATAGACAAGATTAAAGATTGTTTTACTGAGCTGGATGAAGCGCTAAAGCAGGGTTATTATGTCGCCGGCTTTCTTTCCTATGAAGCAGGAGAGGCCTTTGAGGCCCGGTTGAGACATAAGGCAGCTTATGATTTTCCGCTGCTCTGGTTTGGAATTTATCAAGAGCCGCTAATTTATAATCATCGCAAAGAAGACTTCGAAATAAAAAAGATTGCTTTGCCTAAAGACCATAAACAGAAGAATTATTTATTAAAAAATATCAGGCCAAATATTTCGCAACCCTCATATACTCAGGCAATTAGAAAAATTAGAAACCTGATTGCCCAAGGCCTTACCTATCAGGTAAACTATACCTTTAAGTTAAAATTTTCTTTTTCTGGTTCACCAGAGGCGCTTTATTTTGATTTAAGAAACAAGCAAAGCGTTTCTTATTCTGCTTTCATTAAGGCAGGCCCCGTTACAACTCGTTGTAACGGGGCAGGCCCACATTATATCCTTTCCTTCTCGCCGGAATTATTTTTTAGGAAAAGAAAGCAGACAATTCTTGCCCGGCCGATGAAGGGGACAATCAGGCGGGGTAGAGACTCAAAGGAAGATAGCGAAAACAAAAGACAACTGGAAAGTTGCCTTAAGAACCGAAGTGAAAATGTAATGATTGTAGATTTGCTGCGCAATGATTTGGGGAGGATTTCCAGGACTGGCAGTGTCAGGGTACCCAGATTATTTAACGTGGAAAGATACGAGACTCTTTTTCAGATGACTTCAGATATACAAAGCCGCCTGAAGGCCGATTGTTCAGATTTCGATATTTTTAGCCATATTTTTCCTTCTGGCTCGGTAACCGGGGCCCCCAAGATAAAGACTATCGAAATAATCAAACAGCTGGAGAAAGAGCCGCGCAATGTATACACCGGAAGCATTGGTCTTTTTTCACCAAAAGGATGCGGCGCCTTTAATGTAGCCATCCGTACGCTTTTAATAGATAGCAAGAAAAGAATTGGAGAAATGGGCGTAGGAAGCGGTATTGTCTATGATTCCGGCCCCAAGCAGGAATTTGCTGAATGCCGCTTAAAGGCAAACTTTTTAGTTAAGAGCTCAGAAGAGTTTCAGTTAATTGAAACTATGCTCTGGAGGCCCAATAAAGGGTACCTGCTTTTAAATGCCCATTTAAAAAGGTTAGAAAATTCAGCAAGATATTTTGGCTTTCTTTATAAAAGACAGGAGATTTTGGCGGCACTGGCAAGACGGCAAGAGAGCTTCAAAAATAATCCTTATAGAGTGCGCCTGCTTTTAGCTAAAGACGGAGAGATTAAGCTTGAATCATCTTTGTTCAACTTTAGCTTGAGCAATGAGCCAAGAGCCTATTTTTCCGCAAAGCGGACTAAAATTTACAACCCTTTTCTTTACCATAAAACCACTAATCGCAAAATCTATGACCAGCAATACCAGAGGTGCAGGCGTTTAGGCTTTTATGATGTTATCTTTACTAATGAAAAAGGCGAAGTTACCGAAGGCGCAATCTCTAATATCGTTATTAGAAAAGACGGCACACTTTATACGCCGCCAATAACATCCGGGCTTTTAAACGGAGTATATAGGGAATATTTGCTTGATTCGAAAAAATATATAGTTAAAGAAAAAGTCCTTTTTAAAAAAGACCTGCTTTGTGCAGATGAGGTCTATTTGAGCAATTCGGTGAGAGGTTTGGTGAAGGTGCGCCTTGAAGAAAAAAATCATTGATTCACATTTTACGGCTTTCTGGGGTATATTCTTAAACCTGGATTGTAATTTAAATTGTTATTATTGCATCCAGAAGATTTCTTTGCCCAAAAAGCCGCTTGGCCGTTATAAAGGCCGAACAGGCAAAGAGTGGGTTGAGGCCTTGAATGCTATCTCCGGAAGGACTCAAAGGAGACTTTTACGTGGGCCGCGCATTAAAAAGCTCTCAATTTTAGGAGGCGAACCCACAGTCTATCCCGATTTTCTTTATGTGATTAATAATCTGGATAAGCACTGGAAAATTACAGTTACTTCTAATTTTGACTCTCCCTTTTTTGGCCAGGATGTTAGATTCTTTAAACAGATTAAAAATAAAGCAAGGTTAAGGTTTAATGGCTCTCTGCATTTTATTCATACGCCAATAGAAAGATTTATTAGCAATGTGCAAAAATTAAAAAAGGCAAAAATTCCTGTGCATACATTGTTTGTTGTTGCCCACCCCGCCTATTTAGATAAGGCCCGGGATTACAAGAGGCGCCTTTTGCGCATACATCCGCGGGTAAAGTTGCAGCGCTTTCTAGGATTCCATAATGGCAAGTTATACCCTCAAGAATCTGGGTATAAAATTGCCCAGGAGCAAAAAGACGGAATTTCCAACTACCCTCTTTATCAAGAGGGTTTTGGCCAGAAGACGGCATCGCCTATTTTCTGCCATAGCGATAAGGTCTTGATTGCCCCCAACGGCGATATCTACAATTGCCATTATGCGGTATATACGGGGCAGAAGGATAAATTGGGGAACCTTTTTGATGATGAAGTGCGCATCCGTATTCCCCGGTACTATTTTCTCTGCTATGATTTTGGCTTTTGTAATCCCTGCGATTCCGAAGGCCATGTCTTTAAGACCTTAGAAGGTAAGACTGTTTCTATTAGTGGAGGTTAAGATATGTTAAAGAAACGCTTCTTATTGTTTACTGTCCACTGTCTACTATCTACTGCTTTAATTGGTTGCACTACTATCTTCAATCCGGCGACAGGAAAACGTGAGACCTTCTTTATTAATACCCCTACGGAAATTGCCATAGGTAAAAATGTAGCCAAAGAGGTGCTCAAGAAATATAAGGTTTTAGACGATGCAGAGGTTCAAAACTATATCCGGGCAATCGGCGAAAAAGTTGCCTCCGCATCTGAGCGCCAGGATTTGCAATATTCTTTTACGGTTTTGGACTCTGAAGAGCTTAATGCCTTTGCCCTTCCCGGCGGAGGCGTGTATATTAATAAGGGCCTGCTGGATATACTTGATGAAGGTGAGATTGCCGCATGTCTGGGCCACGAACTTGGCCATATAGCCGCAAGGCATTCGGTAAAGAGGATGCAGGGACAGCTTGGGTATCAATTGTTAATGGCCGTTGCTGTTTATCAGGTGGGTAAAAAAGATAAGAAGTTGGCTAAAAATATCGCTAAGGGCTCAAGCGCTATTTTTGAATTGATTCTCTTGGGTTATTCCCGCCAGGATGAACTTTTAGCGGACAAACTAGCCATTAAATATACGTACAAATCAGGATATAGCCCCTGGGGCATGATTACTTCTTTAAAAAAACTTAAACAACATAGCGAGAAAAAGAGGTCTTGGCGCCCTTTGGTTTTGTTCAGGTCGCATCCTTACCTTGAAGATAGGATTCGTGTTGCCGAGGCCGAAGTAGGTGTGCTCCTGGATTAACAGAGCATTATCGAGGTTGAACCTCAATAATTTTTGAGGATTTTCTAATGGTAGAAGGACTTGTCCTTGTGAGTTTTCGCTGGCAAGGAAGAAACGGTTCTAAGAAGAGGAAGTTGGCTACGGGGATAGTTAAGAAATTACGCCGCAATGGATTCCAGGCCTATTTTGTTGGCGGTTGCGTAAGGAATATGGTGATGCGTAAAGTTCCCAAAGACTTCGATATCGCTACCGATGCCAGACCTAACCAGATAAAAAGGATTTTTCCCCGGAAGACCCATCCTGTAGGTGCGCAATTCGGCACACTACTGGTAGTGCAAAACAAGATGGCTTTTGAGGTCTCTACTTTTAGAGGAAAGAAAGGAAACTATTCCTTAAGTCTTTTTGAAGATATATGCTCAAGAGATTTTACTATCAATGGATTGGCCTATGACCCGATAAAAAGTGAAATTATCGATTTGGTCCAGGGAAGAGCCGATATCCGCAAAAAAAGGATTTGTGCCGTAGGAAGCGCCCTTTCCCGATTTGCCCAGGACCCTTTGCGGCTCATTCGGGCAATAAGATTTAGTGTTACTTTGGGATTTCGCATTGAGGATAAGACTCTGCAGGCAATTAAAAAGATGGCCCAAAAGATAAAAGGGATGAGCAGGGAAAGAGTCCGCGACGAATTATTTGCAATATTTACCAGCCCCGACCCCTCGGGCGGGTTAAGGCTGCTTGATCAGACAGGCCTTTTAAAACACATCTTGCCCGAAGTAGATAAGCTTAAAGGCGTAGAGCAGCCTCAGGCCTTTCATCCTGAAGGAGATGTGTTCGCTCATACCTTATTGATGTTAGAACAGCTTAAAAGCCCGTCTCTGGTGCTGGCCTTTGCCTGTCTCCTTCATGATATTGGAAAACCCCAGACCTACGAGGTAGCCGACCGGATCAGATTTAGCGGACACGATAGAGTAGGGGCGCAGCTCTCCGATAAAATACTAAAAAGATTCAAAGTTAGCAACAAAGATAGAGAGAGTATTGTCTCTTGCGTGGAAAACCATATGCGCATAATGGAGGCGCCCAAAATGCGCGAGGCTACTTTGAAGAGATTCTTTGCCCGTCCTACTTTTGAAACGGAATACCAACTCCACCGCATTGATTGCATGGCCAGCCACAGAGATTTAACGGTATGGCGCTTTTTAAGAAAAAGATACGCAGAGTTTAAAAATAGGCCGATAATACCTAAGCCTCTTTTAAGCGGTTACGAATTAATAAAAATAGGCTTTACTCCTGGCCCGATTTTTGGTAAAATCCTTAAGACTATGGTAGATATGCAACTGGAAGGAAAGCTGAGGAACAAATCCGAAGCCAGAACTTGGGTGGTTAATACATTTAAAACGTAAGGCGCAAAATGCGGGAGTGCAGACGTGGTTAAACTGAGACATTTTACTAAAGAAGACCCCTGGCGCATCTTCAGGATAATGAGTGAGTTTGTGGAGGGGTTTGAAGAGTTATCCGATATCCATAAGGCGGTTTCTGTTTTTGGCTCTTCGCGGGTTAAGGCGCAAAGCGATTATTATAAGCTGGCGCAGCGCACAGCCGGAATCTTTGCTAAGGCGGGTTATGCAATTATTACCGGTGCAGGCGCGGGAGTAATGGAGGCGGCAAATAAAGGCGCCAAAGAAGCTCATGGCGAATCTATCGGTTTAAATATTCTTGCCCCAATACAACAGAAACCCAATAAATACCTCACCCGTTTATTGGAATTTAGATATTTCTTTTGCCGCCGGGTAATGTTTGTTAAATATAGCCAGGCCTGTCTTATCTTTCCTGGCGGCTACGGGACAATGGATGAATTTTTTGAGGCGATTACTTTGATTCAGACTAATAGAATGGAACCTCGCCCGGTCATCCTGTTCAAAAAGAAATATTGGCAGGGGCTTTTAGACTGGTTTAAAGATACTTTGTTTAAGAATAAAATGGTGGGGCCACAAGATTTGCATATCTTTCATGTAGTAGAAACTCCCCAGCAGGCCCTGGAGATAGTAGACAGATATGGTAGATGACCCGCATTATCAAGA